>JBBTIN010000012.1:0-7497 GCA_038059935.1 Nitrospirota bacterium | reverse complement strand
GTTATAATCTTAGCAAAGAAACCAACACTCACCCACTTGAAACTCAAAGGAACCATAGAAATTGATGCCCCAGAGATTTCCTTGCTGAGAGCCTGTTTGTAAAAAATAGCCTCCTCATCGGCATGAAGTTCCCCGCCAATGGCCATGGTTTCTTTTTCAATATCCACAACGGCTTTGACCATGTCCTGAAATTGTGTTTTGGCAATATCTCGAAGGATCGCCTGATCAATAGGTGCTGAAATCATTTGAATCATTGTTGTCCCGTATTATTGGAGGGATTGTAGAGCCAAGTCAAGAATCCCTTGGCGGGGAGGCTGGAAAGGGTTATCCCGCATTGCGATTTTTTTATTTTGATGATAAGGTCTCGCCGTCATAAAAATGATATTATAAAAATGTTTGTTACTAAAAATCAAAGTCAATGATCAAAGCAGAAGGAAAACATGTGATCATCCGAGAGATGATTACAACGGCATTGGAGCACTCCGATCAAAACGCCATCTCGCACGACGTCAGAACGTTGTATTCAGCCTTTCAGGAGATGAATTATGGCTTTGAATTTTTTTCTGCTTACACTGGAATAAAGAAAGTCTCGATTTTCGGATCAGCCCGAACTGCGTCGTCCGACCCGATCTACCGCCATGCGTATGAGTTCTCACAAAAGATGGTACAAGCCGGTTTTATGGTGATTACCGGCGCGGGCGATGGGATTATGCGCGCTGCGCAAGAAGGGGCGGGCGCCGAAAAAAGTTTTGGACTCAACATTATGCTTCCGTTTGAACAAGCCGCAAATGAGTTTATTAAAGACGATCCGAAGCTCATTACCTTTAAGTATTTTTTTGTTCGCAAACTTTTTTTTGTCAAAGAAGCCAATGCGCTGGCCTTCTTCCCGGGCGGATTCGGAACACATGACGAAGGGTTTGAAACGCTGACCTTACTTCAGACGGGCAAATGCGATCCGGCTCCTGTTGTTTTTATTGATGCGCCCGGCGGCAGTCACTGGAAAGATTGGCATGCTTATATTCAGGATCAGTTACTGGCAAAAGAACTCATTTGCCCTGAAGACATGAGCCTATTTAAATTAACAGACTCTATTGATGAAGCCGTTAATGAAATCACTCATTTTTATCGGAACTATCATTCGACCGAACTCATAGAGGGGCAAACGGCTATTTCCTTAAACCGTCTCATTACAACACAAGCGGTCGAATCGCTCAATGACCTTTTTTCGGACATTCTTGTAAAAGGCAAGATTATTCAAACCCCTATTCCGAAAGGAACTCAAATAGGGGGCGGAGCCCCCCAGATTTTATTTTACTTTAATCGTAGAAATTTTGGGCGGCTACGACAGATGATTAACGCCATCAACGATTTTTTGCCTTCAGAGTAGCCATGCAAACCGTTCGTGTTTTTGCTCCCGCCAGTATTGGAAATATCGGCCCTGGATTTGATCTCTTGGGAATGGCCATTGCCGGTATGGGTGATATTGTTACGGCAAAGAAAAGTCGAAAACCTGGCGTAACGATCTCAAAAATTACATCGGAGAAAGGGGCGATTGTCGGAACACTCCCAATGGATGCGGATAAAAATACGGCGGGGATTGCGGCAGCGGCGGTCTTATCCGAGTTGAAGGTAAAAGAGGGCGTCACGCTCGCCCTGCATAAAGGGGTCTTTGGCACGGGACTGGGAAGTAGTGCCGCATCTTCAGTCGCAGCGGCCTTCGCAATCAATCTCCTTTTTGGAAATCGCCTATCAAAAAATGATCTTATTTTATCGGCGGCCGTCGCGGAATCCACAGTGAGCGGCGGATTTTTTCTGGATAATATTGGGCCATCTATGATGGGCGGGGTCACATGGAATAACCCGTTCACAAAGGAAGTGGTGCCCTTGGGTGTGATTGAGAAGGCGATTGTTGTGATTGCAACGCCCAATTTTCCGATACTCACCCGCGAGTCTCGCAAGGCACTTCCAAAAAACATTCCCATGAAAACATTTATTTCAAATATGGCGTATGCCTCGATGATGGCCTGGGCTGTTGCCAAAAAAGATGTAGAGCGATTTGGCTGCTCGATTTGCGACCAAGTCGCAGAGCCAGTACGCGCGCCGTTGATTAAAGGCTTTGATACGGTAAAGCAGGCCGCAATGACTTCCGGGGCGATGGGCTGTTCGATTTCTGGTGCAGGGGCATCGGTTTTTGCAATTACCGATCATCGGAAGAAGGCGGTTAAAATTGGCGCTGCAATGGAAGCCGCGTTTCGAGAACATCAAGTGAGTTCGCGGATTACAATTACAACGATTGATAAGAAGGGCGCGCGGGCGATTCGCGCGTAACGAAGACCCGAACATCAGACACCTTTAGTCTATTTGGGCCTTCTGCAACTTTCCGGAAAAATCGCGATAGATCACTTTCCATTTTGTGTAATGATCCAATGCACCACCGCGCCCTCCCGCGTCACGTGGCCCTAGCCCCGTTCGTTTTGTTCCGCCAAACGGCAATTGAATCTCCGCGCCAATGGTCGAGGCATTGATATAAACCAGTCCTGTATCAATATCCCGTTCAAAGACGGCGGTGTTGTTCACGTCCTGAGAATAGATCGCCGCAGAGAGGCCAAACGGAATATCGTTCGCTATCGCTATCGCCTGCGTTAAATGTTTTGCGCGCAAAATCACAACCACCGGCCCAAAAATCTCTTCACGTGCAATCCGCATGGTCGGCAAAACGTCTGCAAAAATTGTGGGAGAAATAAAATAGCCAGCTGACGCGCCCTTCTTTTTATAAGGACTTCCACCCAGGAGCAAACGCGCTCCTTCGCTCTTTCCCACTTCAATATAATCAAGCACTTTTCGATACTGCGCTTCGGAAACCAGCGGCCCCATTTGGGTTTTTGAATTGCGTCCATCTCCAATAACCAGATGGGATGCCCTTTGTACGAATGTTTTTACAAAACGATCATAAACCTTTTCATGAACAATGACACGGCTTGCGGCGGTACAACGCTGTCCGCTGGTGCCGAATCCGCCCCAAATGGCACCTTCGACTGCAAGGTCTAAATGGGCATCGTCCATAATCACGATCGGATTTTTTCCGCCCGTTTCCATCATAAAATGCTTTTGCAGTGCGCCGCAAAGTCCCGCCAGTTTTGATCCCACCTCATGAGAGCCGGTAAATGCGATTGCGTCCACATCGGGATGACGCACGATCGGCTCACCCACGGTCTCGCCCTGTCCATGCACAAGATTCAATACGCCGGGGGGAAGTCCCGCTTCTTCTAAAATTTCCACAAAGCGGGTTGCGCAAACCGGTGTCTCCTCTGCGGGTTTGAAGACAATCGTATTCCCCGCAATGAGTGCGGGGGCAATCTTCCATGAAGGAATTGCGATTGGAAAGTTCCACGGGGTAATGAGGCCGAAGACGCCAATGGGAACCCGAACGGATTTGGCATCTTTATTGGCCAACTCGGAGGGAGTCGTTTCGCCGGAAAGACGACGTCCTTCTCCGGCCATATAGTAGGTCATATCAATGGCTTCTTGGACATCGCCCAAGCCTTCGGGCAATATTTTTCCCATCTCGCGTGTGACCATCTTACCGAGTGATTGTTTATGTTTTACTAAAAGTTCGGCGGCACGATAGAGTATTTCACCGCGTTTTGGAGCGGGCAAGGAAGACCAGCGGGGAAAGGCGTTTTTTGCCGCGCGCACTGCCGCTTCGACATCTCTTTTGTCGGAATCCGGAACCAGTCCGATCACGTCTTTTGGGTCTGCCGGGTTATGCGATTTAAACTGTTTTTTTGAAATGGCATCGCTCCATTTCCCGTTAATATAATTTTTTATTTTTTCAGGCATCATTTGCGGGATTTCCAATATCAGGTTTAGGGGGCCAGTCTGTTCAATATACTTATAGTCTCTTTTTTATTAAATCAGGACTGCGTCTGCCATGAATTATAGCAAGCACTATTATTTTTGCTTCTTCAACAAAATAAATAATTTTGTATGGAAATCTTTTGATGATATGTCTTCTTGTCTCTTTATAGCCAGATAAAGAAACTTCTGGATTTCGTTTTATGAATCGAATGCCTGCATCAACTTGCAATAGAAAATCATATCCCAATCCGATCCTTTTATCTTCATACCATGAAAAAGTTTCTTTTAAGTCATTTTCAGCTTCAGGTCTGATTATAATTTTATAGTTCATCCCTTCGCCACGATCCTTTTATAAACATCTTCCCACGGAGAGCCCAAGTCAGGGTTTCTATGATAAGCCTCCAATCGTTCATCAATTATTTTTTTTTCTTCCTCTGTTAATTCAATCTCGTCTGGTTTAATAACGATTGTGTCCCAGATATCTTCTACAAGTTGAATCCTTTCAGGTATTGACAAAGCGAGGGCATCAGCTGCCGTTATCTGTTTCATAATTTGTATCTCCTGTTTTTATAGAGCATTTTACCATTTTTACATCTAACGCTGCGCCTGTTTACTATTTGTGGGGATTCCCGACAGTCGCGATACCCCGGCGCCGAGAATGAAGCAAAACGGACGGTCAATGCGTTGGCCATGTTGGTTGAGAAACTCTGTGAGGAACCCGCGCTCTGTGAATGACCAGTTTTTCGTCGACCATCGTATTCTCCCGTATTCTGGTTTTGAAAAAGCCGTTGAGGTCAGATTCTGGTGCGTCCGGCAGGAATCGAACCTGCGACCTTCAGCTTAGAAGGCTGTTGCTCTATCCGACTGAGCTACGGACGCCAATTGAGACGTCGCAGTATACACAATCTCACAAACGTTTTTCAGCCTTTCTTTTTTCCACATCACAGGGACACAAATCAAACAAAACACAAGAGCGACATGACGGATTCCGCGCAAGACAAACATATCGGCCATGCAGCAACAAGCGACTCGATGCCGCTGTCCATTTTGACTTTGCCATTAGTTGCCCCAAATCGCTTTCAATCTGATCCGGGTTTTGTGACAAGGAAAGCTGCAACCGATTGGCGACCCGTCGCACATGTGTGTCTACAACAATCGCGGGCAGTCCAAATGCCCCACCCAACATCACATTGGCCGTTTTTCTGCCGACACCCGGAAGCCTGATTAACGCGTCTAACGGCTTTGGCACTTCCCCATTAAAATCAGTCAAAATCATTTGCGCCGCACCAATAATCGCCCTAGACTTATTTTTATAAAATCCAGTTGAAAAAATAAGTGCCTCCAAATCAGAGGGAGCAGCCTTTGCAAAATCAGAGGGCGTCTTGTAAGTGGAAAACAATTTTGGGGTCACCTGATTGACCCGAACATCGGTGCACTGTGCAGAAAGAATTGTCGCAACCAATAACTGAAACGGATTTTCGTGATGCAGCTCGATGACCGCAGTCGGAAGGGCCTTTTCTAAACGAGAAAGTATTTGCTCAAATAATTGTGAGGAGGACATTACGATAAAACGGTTATAGAGGCGTCTGGCGGAGGCGGAATCAACTTCAAGAAGATTTTCATCTGTGTTGATAAAAGTGCCCGCGCGGAAGGTAAACTCAAATTCAAATGATGTTCATTGATGATTCTGACGGACTCCTCATTCCAGGCTTTCCAACATTCGGCGCAAATTTTAGATTGAAGTTCGGCACCCAACGCGCCGCCATGCGGCATGACTGAAATCGCGTCTCCTTCTTTTTGGCAGCGAAGACATTGCGCAATCTTCATGTTCGTCCCAACGTCGTAATATAAACCACAATCCAGTCGAGTGAAATGCCCAGTAACGCATTGACCTCATCGTCATAAAATCCGCCAATGCCGCTGACGCCGAGTCCCATTTGAATGGCAGCCAAATTGATTCGCTCTCCAATATGTCCCGCGTCCAGATGAAGATACCGATATGCCCGGTCATTATATTGCGCCAACACCGTTGGAAAATGCGCCATGTGAATCACCAGCGCCGCCGCATTTCTGGCTAAATCCTGACCCAAACAAAAATGGGTCGTTTGCGGCCGAAAATCGCCCGGCTGTAATAAAGAAGCGCGTTTCTCCTCTGGATGATATTGATAGATTCCCGACGAAAGTCCAACCACCCGCTGAATAATAAGGTGTGTGGATAAAAGCGATGGCGCAAAAAAAGAGGTGGGCGAGGACAAACAGGGGCGATAGCCGTACTCTAAAATAGAAGACAACTCTTCTTCTAAAAAAGCCGCGCCGCTAAAGCCACGTGTCGAACGCCGTATCAGAATCGTTTGCCGCAACCCCTCTGGAAAAGAAAGTGGCGTATCGGGCAAAACAACCGATTTCTTTTCCAATGCCCCCTCCAACGTGAGAGGGGTATCAAGACCGTGATTTTTAAGAGGCGTTTCTTTTTTAGGTTGGCTCTCTTCAAGGATAGAAGAAGCGCGATGTAACGCCATCTGTAGCATCTCCGAATCGAGACTCATTTGGCTAGAACAGGGGGACGCCATTGTCAAATCGGACTGTTCTTTTTTATCGTCGAGAGCACCAATAGATTGCGGAAAGGCAACGACGGATAAGACCCCTTCTTTTGATGGATCTAAATATAGTAAGGCATTGAGTGAGGCATCAAAAAAACTGCCGATGGGATGCGCGGTCAAACCCTCTTCAGGGGCGTATGCAATCAAGTTTCCCAGAACATGACCGGTATCCAGTAAAATGCGGCGATAAGCCCGCTCTGAATAACGCCAGGTGCTTCGTTCATACACTGCGGTTAGAAAAATCAGGAAGTCGGACTGTGCGACGGCGGCATTGCCGATACAATACTTTTCAAACGCGTTCCAGAAATTCCCTTCCCATGCCAAAACGAGGGAATGATCTTTGATCTGAAAATTATAAATTCCCGATTTAAGATAAGAACAATTTCGGATTGCGAGGTATATTTCGATTGGATAAAGTCCCCCGGCCGTGGGGGCAGCGCGTAAATAAAGTGACTGTCCATCGGGGTATCTTAAAATTCCAGTTACGCCGTTTGTGAAATAAAGGAGTCGGGAAAGTTTCGCCCGATCAATTGGTGTTTCGTGATCGAGCTTGTTTACAGGATGCATCGGCTCCCCCGTGAAGGGATGGTTTTGGAACGGGAGATAAGGAACAAGATCTATCTTTGTTTCGCTATGATAAGACTTGAAGGGAGAAGGCTGCTGAGAGAAATTCAAATGCCTTTCATGCTTGCCCATTTCATGTTCGGCATATTTTGTTTCTTGATGGTAGATTTCGGCAATTCGCCTTTTTTCGTTTAGATTGGATTCCATTTGGGTCTTAATCATTCAGAAAAAGAAGAGTGCCGAAGGGGGGATTTGAACCCCCACGGGTTGCCCCACACGCCCCTCAAACGTGCGTGTCTACCATTCCACCACTTCGGCAATTGGAAGGGATTATAACTTCCTTTTTCCGCGCTGTCAAAAACAAGGTCACGAAAAAGCATCAGACGCGCCTGCGACATCGTCCGCCATGCCAAAAACCTCCTTTTCGTCTTGTCTTGTCTATTTTGAGTCCCTGCGCCGTTTGTCGTATCATCCC
>JBBTIN010000011.1:0-53869 GCA_038059935.1 Nitrospirota bacterium | reverse complement strand
ACAAGAATGGCATGAAAAAAAACCAGAATTATTCACTAAACAGGAATACAATCACGCGGGGCTTGACAACTTTTCTATCTCTGTTCTTGGGTACAATTAGATTATTGATTTTATTGCTTTAAAAGCGGTAATATTTGAAAAATAAATAAATAAGGTATATGATGAAAACGTATCTTATTTGTATGCGATTTTGTAAAATTAGGTACAATACAAGAACCATATAAACAGGAAATAATTAAATAAGGAGCGCAAAATGAAGCATAAAATACATCTTAAAAGAACAGCACTATTCACAGTGCTGGCAGTTTTCATCACAGTTGGTGTTGTCGTGGCAGGGCACCCATGGAGCACCTATCACTGGGCGCGGACGGCAAACCCCTTCTCTCTCAAATTGGGCGACAATGTTTCAACAGCGTGGGATGCCTATCTCACCGAAGCGTCGAGTGACTGGAGCTTGTCAAGTGTTTTAGATACCAATGTCATCGCCGGGAGTTCGAGTCCTAGAACCTGTAAGGCTAAGTTGGGTCAGGTTGCAGTATGCAACGCTAAATATGGTTCCACGGGTTGGTTGGGTGTGGCATCTATCTCGACAAACAGTAGCAATCACATCACTCAAGGTACAGTCAAGCTAAACGATACCTACTTCAACACCAAAACGTACAATACCCCTGCGTGGCGGCGGCTTGTCACCTGTCAGGAGATTGGTCACACACTCGGGCTTGATCACCAGGATGAAGTGACAACGAACTCGAATCTGGGTACCTGTATGGACTACACCAATAATCCCGTGGGGCCACTTTCAAATGAACACCCCAATGCCCACGACTACGATGAGCTTGAACTCATTTACGCACATTCCGATACGACAACGACTGTGGGTCAGGCAATTCTACAGGGGAGTCGTTTGAACGATGTGAAGGGTATAGGTAAGGGTATCCGGAAAGATAAAAAAGGGAGAAACGTCCTCCATGAGAGAGATCTTGGAAACGGCGAGAAGGTGATAACCTTTATCTTTTGGGTTGATTAAGAGTAAGCGCACCACTAAAAACCGGTTGCGTGGCCAGACGGCTTTAAGGAGATTATGCGTAGGTCCAGTCTTATTTTTTGGATCATTCCCATCGCTGTAATTGCTGTCGCGCTTTTTTTTTGCGCGTCGGAGAAGAAGCCCGCGAAAGGAACAAGGCATCTGGCCTGATTATCAGTGATAACGCAATCTATGTCACGGAGCAGATGCCGGAACGGCGCATATCCGTTTCGACCGTACAATTGAAGAAGCCGGGCTTTGTTGTCATTCACGAGGATGCCAACGGCACGCCCGGCAAAACATTAGGCGTATCGCATTTGCTTCCAGCTGGAGAGACAGAAAACCCTCCGCCCATTGTTCTTTCGCGCCTGACAGAAGACACGGAAACGATTTACGCCATGCTCCATATTGATAATGGCGACGGCCATTTTGACGCCAGTCGTGATCAATCGGCGATTGACCCAGTGGTTGGCGAACCGGTTATGATGATTATCACTATCAGTAAAGACGCCACTTTCCCTGGAGTCGTTAATCCTTAATCAGGAGAGATGATGAAGCGATATCAAGCCACAATCGGCGTGAGCCTCTTTTTCTTCCTCCTTTCTATTGCAATCACTTTTGCGATGGAGGGGAATAAAGATCTTCAGAGTGAAGTGCCGGAAGAAAAAACGGAGTTCTTTACAATTCAGAATAATCGATTAAGTGCCAAGATTAAAAAAACGCCACTTCAAACCGTTTTGGAAGAATTAAAAAAGAAGACCGATCTTGCCATCGAGGTAGACGGATCGCTTATAGATGAAACGGTTTCTGTGGAGTTTGACTCCCTCCCGCTTGAGCATGGGCTTCGTACTTTACTCCGCAATAAAAGTTATCTTCTGATTTATACCGAAGCGAATTTTGCTGACGACTCTGCTTTGCAACGTCAGCCGGAAAACAGACTGCGGGTAGAGGGAATGAAGATCGTGGGAAAGAAAGCGATGCCTGCGTCCTCCTCTCTTGAAGAGGATCGTTTTTGGGAAGAGCCGTTTCAAGAATCCCTGAACCAATCGGTTGAGGTTTTAACGGCTGCGGCCGTATCCAATTTCAATCCCCATGTTCGGATGCAAGCCATGGAAGAATTGGGAGAGAAAACCGGGTTGGCGGCCATTCCCACTTTCAAGCAGATTGTCGCTTTCGATCTGGATAGCGATGTGAGGAACTTCGCACAAGAAATGCTCGAACAGATCGAAGAAGACTTCTCCTACTCCGATTAAACCCAACATCATTATCGCAAAAAAGTTGCGATAACGGGTGTAGATCGTTTTTAAATCCTCCCGCTTGAATTTTTGATACCACTATAGTACTATTTATCATGCCTCGTAAGGTTCGTGAACTCATTCGAGATTTGGAAAAGATGGGTTTTCTCAATCGAGGCGGTAAAGGCTCGCACCAAAATTACAAGCATCCCGTGGGAATAAAAATCACAATAAGTGGTCACCCGGGAGACGATGCGAAACCGTATCAGGAAAAAGCTCTAAAAATAGCCATCAAGGAGGTCTGCGATGCAAAAAAGTGACGCTTATTTGAAACTCGTCGAGTGGTCAGAAGAAGATCAATGTTACGTGGGCAGCTGTCCTGGCCTGATGATTGGAGGCGTGCATGGGAAAAATGAAGCCCAAGTTTATAAACAACTTTGCCATGTCGTAAACGAGTGGATAAAAATTTATGAAGAGGATGGTGCTCCGCTACCGGCAGCCACCGCCAATAAAGAATTTTCGGGTAAATTCATGCTCCGTCCCGGCAAATCCCTGCATAAATCTATTGCCATCGCAGCCCTTCACAAAGGGGAAAGCCTGAATAATTTTTGCATTAAAGCACTCAAGGCGCACTTACCTAACCAGTTCGCACAATTGACCAGTCCAGACTTGTAAGAAGAACAATCTGGATTGATGGCCGGATACCAGTTGAACATTCCACGCACAAATCTTACCGTCTTTTCAAAATCGCCCAGCCGATTAAACCCAACATCAGCAGAAGATTTCCTATCGCAAAAAAATCGCCATAACGGGTGTAGATCGTTTTTTGAAATCCAAGCGAAAGCGTTTCTAATAATACCGCTTCCTTAAAAAGAGAACCTGTTTGTAAGATTTTTCCGTGGGCATCTATAAACCCTGAAATCCCCGTATTGGCCGCACGCGAAAAGGCCATCCGATTTTCAATCGCACGAAAAACAACCATCGAAAAATGCTGATTGGGAGCCGCCGAATCCCCAAACCACGCATCGTTCGTAATCGTCACCATCAGATTCGCACCGTTTTGCGCAAAACGACGAACCTCGTTTGGAAAGATCACTTCAAAGCAAATCGCTGTCCCAATTTTAGCGGAACGTCCGCTGCGGGCGGAGCGTCCGCTGCGAGCCGGCATCTCCAAAACCGTCGCCGTCTCCCCGGGAATAAAATCGCCAATGCCAGTCACCATTTTATCCACAAAGAAAAGAAGCGATTTGAACGGCACATATTCCCCAAACGGCACCAGATGCATTTTGTCATACCGGGAGGCCGTGCCTCCAGCCGATAGACGACTTCCGTTGGAAGTCGTGAAATCGGACTGTTGCGCCGGGGAACTTCCATTGCCACCAGAAAGCAAATAGGCCGAATTCAAAAGTGAGACTTGTCCCGAATCGGTTTCTAAAAAAGCAGGGGAGCCAAATAAAAGAGAAAACTGGCCGTCTTGCACAAGCCTTCCCAATCTTTCTTGATACAAAGGCTCATTTTGAAAGAAGGCTGGAAAAGCCGCTTCCGGCCAAATGACCAAATCGGCACGATTTGAAAAAGGACGCGACAGTCGTTCATATTTTTCAATAATTTCCTCGCGCATATTCGGCGACCACTTCATCCCCTGATCAATATTCCCCTGAATCACCGCAGCCCGAATCGTCTTGCCATTCCCCATCGGATCAGAAAGACGGTAATTGCCATATAAAAATGTACCCACTAAAACAACCACCAGCAGTATGGCAGGACGCCTTGCCACTGTTTTTTCTTTCCATGCAGTTCGCGCAATTAAATAGAGGCTGGCATTGATAAAAACAATAATGAAGCTCACGCCATAGACCGATGTGATATCCGCGATTTGAATCAATGATAGATTGCGATATTGGGAATAGCCCAGCGTGTTCCAAGGAAAGCCGGTCAGCAGATGGCCGCGCAAATATTCTAATGCCGTCCAAAAAATGGGAGCCGCTCCCAACAAAAGATTGTCCCCAGAAAATCGAAGGAGACAGGCAAAGAGTGCGACATAGAGTGATAGATAAGCCGACAAAAGTAGCATGAGTGGAACGCTGATGATTTTGGAGAGGCCGCCGTACATCTCCATGCTAATCGTGACCCACGAGAGGGTGCCGACAAAATAGACCATGCCGGTGATTCCACCCAGCAAAAAAGAGGCTCTGGGAGTTTTGTCTTTGCAGGCAAAAAGGAGCGGGATCAAAGAAACGAAGGCCAGCAGTGAGAACTCCCAACGAGGGAATGAGACGGCAAGCAGTATCCCAGAAAAAATAGAAAGGGCAGCGCTATTTCTTAATGTGCCTTTACCCATCTTGTTCATTGGGTGTAACCGCATTTGCATCTTTATCACGACCAACGGGAGTGAGGATAAACTGCGGAGCAGTCGTTCTCGCCTCCGCCCGTTGGCGGACCCAGCATTGGATTGTTTTGTTTTCTTCGACAATCTGGAGGAGTTCGTGTCCGGAGTTTTTGCACCAGACTGCCATATCTTTTTTTACGCCGACATCATCGGAAAGCACCAAGAGTATTTGTCCGGGTTGCATCTCCTTTATTTTTTTCGATGTAAGAATGATTGGCAGGGGACAAAAAAGTCCGAGCGTATCGAGCGTTTGAGAAGCCTTCATGGTTGAGACAATTCGGCATAAATCGGAGAGATGTCCTGAAGCGATTTGGCCACATCAGGGAAGACGGACAGCACGGTCTCTATATCTTCGCGTGTGGTCTCTTTGCCCAGACTCATGACAATAGCCCCTTGCGCGACATTGGCGGGATAGCCAATTGCAGTTAATGTTGGTGAGACTTTTAATGCGTCTGCGCTACAGGAAGACCCGGATGCCGCAATGATTCCTCTTTGAGAAAGTGCGCGAATCAACGCCTCTCCATCTACATATTCCACTGCGAAACTTGCGATATGCGGAAGACGATGTGTAGGATCCCCGGTGAGATGTAGCCGATCCACTTTTTGAAGTAAGCCAGAAATAAGAGCGTCTCTTAAATGGGAAAGTCGTTTGTGTTCGGCGAGCAGGTTTTCTTTTGCGGATTGTGCGGCAACGCCCATGCCCACGATGGCAGGGACATTTTCTGTGCCGGCTCGGCGTCCGCCTTCTTGAATGCCCCCATCAATTAACGGGAAAATGCGCGTGCCGCGCCGAAGATAAAGTGCACCCACCCCTTTTGGGCCGTAAAATTGTTGAGATGAAAAACCAGCGAGATCAACCCCCAATTCATTGATATCAAACGGGATGAGTCCGACACTGGCCGCGGCATCGGTGTGAAAGGGCACCCCAGCCGCCTCCGCAATCGCCACAATTTCTTTGATGGTTTGAATTGTTCCGATTTCATTATTCGCGTGGGCAATTGAGATCAGTGCCGTTTCTTCACAAATCGCGTTTTTAACGGCATCGGGATTGATACGTCCCTGTTGAGAAACAGGCAGCCACGTTACTTTGTATCCTTCTTTTTCAAGTCGTTTAATCGGATGGGCGACGGAGAAATGTTCAATGGCCGATGTGATAATATGCCGTCCTTTTTTTTGATGCGCTGCGATGATGCCCTTGATCGCAAGATTATTGGCCTCACTGGCTGACGCGGTAAAAATGATTTCGCGGGGATCGGCACCGATCAGTTTAGCAACCGCTTCCCGCGCCGTTTCAATTGCGTTTTTTGGCGCCGTTCCCATTTCGTGGCGGCTGTGGGGATTGCCAAAAAGGCGATCGAAGTAGGGAAGCATTGCCTCAATGGCTTCAGGCAAGAGCGGCGTGGCTGCGATATGATCCAGATAGATCGTCTTCATGCAATGGCGTGATTGGGATTGGCTTTTTCTAAAACGGCGATATAGGGCAGATTGCGATATTGGTTTTTATAGTCGAGTCCGTAGCCGACGACAAATCGGTCTGGTGCGGAAAACCCGATATAATCAATATCAACGGCCACTTTGCGTGCGTAGGGTTTGTCAAGTAGTGTACAGAGTCGAACGGATTTTGGATTTCTGGTCTGTAGGGCCTTCTTCAAGAAAGAGGCGGTTGCCCCGGAGTCCACAATATCTTCGACAATGAGAACATGGCGTCCTGCAATATTTTCCGTCAGGTCGGAAATTACTCTTTGTTGGGAGACCATCAGAAAATCAACCTGAATGGAAAGCGAGACGGCGCGTGAAAGATCGGCAAAAAAAGTGTACGCGCCCCGTAATACGCCGACCATTAGTAGTTCTTGATTTGCGTAGTCTTTTGAGATTTGGAGTCCCAGTTCCGCGACTCGGCTTTTGATGGCTTCCTGTGTGAATATGACTTTTCCAAAAACGCGATCGTTCATTTTACCCTTTTGTGATATGAATATAGGCGATTGTATCAGAGTTGAAAAAGAGGAGCAACGTGCTCTGCGGGAGCAACGTGCTTCACCGTTCGCATCTCCTTTACGCAGAGAATCTGTTCGGAAAAAATTGACAAGATATCAAATGATCAAGTAAAGACATGATTCTAATATTTCAGGAGGCAATACAGAGCGGTATGACCATCGAGATTCGGCGGGATCAGTCAGGCCCTTTGTCATGAACGCGCTGCACACCTTCGTTGCCGACACCCGTGGCCCGTTTTTCTTTGCCAGTCTGTTGTTGTTTGGCTTGCTGGAGATTCGTTTTGGACGCCGGATGCGCGTGGACACTGCCCTGCGCCACGACGCAGAAAACCTGCTGCTGGCTGCCCTGAACGTGGCGTTGTTTGCGGCACCGCTTTCGGGCTTCGTCACGGCCTACACCGATGCGCTGCATGCACATGGCGTCGGCCTGCTCAATCAGGTGGATATGCCCCTCTTGCTGCATACAATTTTGCTGGTTGTTTGCTTTGACGGAATTATCTATACCCTGCATAGGGCCTACCACCGCATCCCGTTTCTGTGGCGATTTCACCGTGTGCACCACACCGAACGCGACCTCAACGTCACGTCGGCCTCGCGTTTTCATCCGGGCGAGATTTTGCTCTCCACGCTTTTTCGGTGGGGCATCATGATTCCGCTGATTGGGCCAACTGGGGCCGCCCTCCTCACGTTTGATCTGATCTATATTTTCATGGGCCAATTTCAGCACAGCAACCTTCGCCTGCCGCCCGCGGTCGAGTCGGTCGTGCGCCTGCTTTTTATTACGCCTGACATGCACCATGCGCATCACTCCGAGGCGTCCGACGAGATGAACACGAACTTTGCCGTTATCTTCTCGTTTTGGGATCGGAGTTTTGGTACGTATCGGGTAGAACCGAGGGAGGGCATGGTCATTGGTCTTGCGGCGTATCGTGACCGCAAAGACCGCACCCTTCCGGCACTGTTACTGATGAGAACGCGCGTCGCCCCCTTTCCCGGCAAGGCCGGATGAGCCTTCTCCTCAACGCTCGTATTCTCTCGCAGGTTAAACCACAACTGTACGACTTGGTTTTACAGCGACCAACGGGAATCTGTCACTCTCGCCCCACCGCGTAGGTGGCCGCGCAGGTGGCTACATGCGTTCGGGCGCGGTGACGCCCAGTAAATCTAATGCGGAGCGCAGGATCGTTTGCGCTGCGGTGATCAATGCGAATCGCGCCTTTGTTAACGCCGCATCATTGGTGATTACGCGGCAATTAAAATAATACCGATGAATCAGACCTGCAAGTTCCATCAGATAATAATTGATCCGATGGGGTTCTAGTTTTTCTGCTGAAGATTGTACCAGATCGGGGTAGATGGCTAATTGTTTAATCAGGCCAATCTCTTCCGGCAAAGCAAGCACAAGCAAATCTTCTTTTGTGATGCCCGCAATTTCTTTTTCAACGGCGCGTCCTTGCTCTTTCGCAACGCGGAAAATCGAACAAAGCCGCGCGTGGGCATACTGCACGTAATAAACCGGATTTTCGTCCGACGCCTTTTTGGCCAGCTCCAAATCAAAATCAAGCGAGGTGTCCGAACGCCGCATCAAAAAGAAAAACCGCGTCGCATCGACGCCCACCTCTTCGATCACTTCTTTTAACGTGACAAACTCGCCAGATCGTTTCGACATTGCGACCGGCTTGCCGCCCCGCAGCAGATTCACCAATTGATGAATCACAATATCGAGCCGATCGGCTTGATAGCCCATTGCAGAAATCGCTGCCTTGACGCGTGCGATATAGCCATGATGATCCGCGCCCCAAATATCAATCAGCCGATCGTAGCCGCGTTCCAGTTTGTTTTTATGATAGGCAATGTCGGAGGCAAAGTAGGTTGTTTCGCCGTTACTGCGCGTGACGACACGGTCTTTGTCATCGCCATAACGCGTGGTTGCCACCCAGACCGCGCCATCCGCGTCATAGACCATCTCATTTGCGCGAAGCGATGCAATCACTTTTTCCACCTGATTATTTTGGGAGTACGACTCCTGCGGGGGCAACGTGCCCTGCGAATAAAGAGACCCTTCTGAAAAAAAATGATCAAAATGAATTCCGAAAGCCGTGAGGTCTTTTTTAATCCAAGAGAGAATCGTGTCGAGTGCAAATTTCCCAAAAAATTTCGCGTCTTGATTCCGCAAAGATGGCTCGGTTGCAGTTTCGGCAATGGCCTTTGCAATATCAATAATATAATCCCCTTTGTAGGCCTCGTCGGGAAGCGTGATCGCCTCTCCCAACAGCTCGCGGTACCGAAGCAAAACCGATTGCCCCAGCAGTGTGACCTGGTTGCCGACATCGTTGATGTAATACTCCTGCTCCACCGCAAAACCAACTGCCCGCAACAGACGTGTGAGGGTGTCGCCCAACGCCGCCGCGCGGCCATGCGCGACGTGCAATGGCCCGGTGGGGTTCGCGCTGACAAACTCAATCAGAATTTTTTTGCCGTTGTAAAGATGGCTTTTGCCGTAGTTTGATCCCGCATTAAGCATCTCTAAAAGTCGCTCATGCCAGTATTCTTTTTTGATAAAGAAATTGATATACCCCGCGCCCGCGATCTCGATTTTTTCAATAAACGCAGGAAGCGACGGGTTCAGGGTAGAGAGTAGCAAAGCGGCGATATTCTTAGGTGCTTGCTTTTGTGTTTTGGCCAAAGAGAACGCGAGAGGGGTTGCGTAATCTCCGTGATCGCTTTGTGAGGAGACATTGATGATAATGAAAAGGCTTTCTTCTTTATTGAATTGGCCTGCCTCGACTAATTTTAGAACGGCGTTTTTCAGAAGGGTGATTAATTGTTCCTGCATGATATTTTCTCTGATAAGGAAACCGCGGTATTAGACACCTATGCGACCCATCGTTACGGACAGGCGAGCGTTTTGGAAAGTAGCGTATTGTTTGAATGGTGTTTTCAACTTCGGTCAGGAAATTAAGGCCCAATCCTGTACTTTTCTCTTCGTAGTACATGACCGCCTCCGAAAGCTCTGTCTCAGCCTCATGAAGAAATATCGCTGTAATCACACGGTCTTGGCTCTGATATACGTGAAAACCGCATGCGCTGGACGACCCGTTACAATCCCTTCCCGTACCTGCTGTACGCGACGTTGAATTTCAATCTCATATGGCGTATCCAGTTCGAGGTCGGAAGGATTGTCTAGACTTAATATCAGATCGTGCGCAAGGCAGGCACGTTCACTTGCGGATAGTTCCATTGCCTGATTATGTGTTTCTTGCACCTTGCTCATGAGAAAAAGTCTATCATTGCGTATGAGAAGTTTACAAGGGCTATGCATTTTAGATGACGCAATTCAGGAAATTGCAAACGCCAAAAAAAATGACTTATAATTACTAGGTAAGAGTAAATTGTATTGGATAAAGGCGTGGGGGCTGGCCTATTTGTATTGAGGGTGAGGGCGGGAATGCCCCATTGATCGCAACACCTGACAAATTATGAATACCATCAACACAAATCCATCCACGCGGATGGCGGCCTACCTAAAGAAAATCGCAACAGGGCCGCATCTTTCTAAAGACCTCACGCACGATGAAGCCAAAGATGGAATGCGTCTGATTCTGAACAAAGAAGTTCCCGATGTTCAGGCGGGCGTCTTTCTTGTTGCGTTGCGAATGAAACGAGAAACCGATGATGAAAATAAAGGGATGCTTTCGGCGTTGCGCGAGGCGACCCGCTTTGAGACTGTCTCGCTTCCAGAGATCGCTGAAATCGCTGATCCGTATGACGGATTCAAGCGCCATCTCCCAACATCTCCTTTTCTCTTGCCATTGCATGCGGCATGCGGCATGCCTGCGATCTCTCATGGATGTGAACAGGTCGGGCCTAAATGGGGTGTCACGCACAAGCAAATTTTTAGAGCGGCGGGCATTGCCGTTGATCTCACCCCGAAAGAGGCAGCAGAGCGACTGGCCAATCCAAAGGTGGGATGGGCATATCTGGATCAATCCGTGTTTTGCCCCGCGCTGCATGATCTTATTGAGTTAAGGCGATTGATTGTCAAGCGGCCTGCGATAGCGACACTTGAAAAGATGTGCGGCCCCATTCGCGCCCAAAAGAATCATCTTTTTATTGGATATGTTCATGCGGGATATGACAAGCAAATCCCAATGGCGGCGCGTCATGCTGGGTATCATTCTTGTGTGACCGTGCTGGGTGTGGAGGGCGGGGTATTGCTTCCGATGCATAAGGCGCAAAGTGCCTCTGTTTATGCGAATGGCGGCGAAGACCAATCGGTGTTCTTGAATCCTTCTGATGCGGGCATACAAACCAATTTGCAATACATCGTCCCTTCTGCCGATTGTAAAGAGGCCATGAAAGAGGGCGAGCCTGATGGACGCGATCTCTTTTTGAAAGAGGCGATCCATCTAGGGCTGGAAGCCTTATCTGGCGTGAGGGGTGCGGCCTACGATTCGCTTGTTTATTCCGCCTCGGCATTTTTATATGCCATTGGAAAGTTTCCGTCGCTTGCTGATGCGGCAAAGTTGGCGTCGGCGCAATTGGATTCCGGGGCGGCCTTGGAGCGATTTAATCAGGCGAGTTCCTGACATGTGATACGAGTCGAACTGTCCCATCACGTTTCTATCCCAACCCGTCTCGCCTTTCGTTCGCCCACGAATATCATGTCCTTTCTTGCCATGATGCCGCCTTTTTCACACAATTAGGACATTTCTATTTCACCATGACAAATCTATTTTTAATAATCTTTTCTTGACTTCAATTCTTGTGCATGATAGATTTTTGAGGTCTCTATCCGTATTAGTAGTCATCATTTTAATAGGAAAAAGGGTTAAATGGCAAAATATCAGGTTTTAACAGGGCCAGAGGCTTATTTTTGTCCTTCTGCCGCGAGAATGGGCGTTGTTCTGCCGGAGCCGGGCGAGGCGCATATTGAAGGCAACATTGTTCCGGAAGATGAGGCAATGGAATTTGCCGCACGCAAATTTTTAGAGGCGAAGAATCCGACGATTCATCCAGGGCCGCTTGTGCTTTGGAACTGGAATGAAAAGGCAGTGAAGAAGGCAAAGGCCATTAAGATTCTAGCAGATACCATTCCTGCGCGGCTCATTCCCATGGCGGATTATCGACCAAAGTATCCAAAGATTAATCCCGATGTCGAGATCAATCCGAACCATCCGAATCTGACGATTTGGCATAATAAAGAAGATGTCTGTATGTTTGTTGGGGTTCATTGTCATCAGGCCAATCTTTCTTTGAAGATTATTCGGGGTGGTACGAATTGTTTTACGATAGCGATGTGTGCGATGTCCGGACACGAAGATGCGAATCTTTCTTTTCGGGATGCCTCGGCCGAGAAGATTTTGAAGTTAGCCGAATGGATTAGCAAATTAAAAGGGGTGCCGTTTGCAAAGCCGGATCTTTCGGTTGATGCAAATGAAGTAAACCAGCATGGCGATAATGTGTTCGCGAAGTTGTCTGATGGGGGATAGTCTGTTTTGGGTGGAAATGCCTACGTTTTCTGCGTAGATATTTATGATATGTAACCGTATAAAAAAATCTCGCGACCAACGGGAGCAGGGATAGACTGCGAAGCAGTCGTTCTCGCCCCCGCCCGTCGGCGGGAGGAGGTAACAACAATGGCAAACGAACTTTCAGAGTCACAGAGAAGTTTTATTGGGACCAAAAATAAGAAGGGTCAAACGTATACTGATCCGCAGAATCTTTTCTTTGAGGCAGAGCGCAAAGCCGCATTTTTTACGGGCAGCGAAATTATCAAGGAAGCGATTCGCCGTGCATCGGTGGATGTGATGGTGGCCTACCCCATTACACCGCAGAGCGAAGCGGCCGCGTTGATCGGCGAATTGTATGCCGAGGGATATGTGGGCGATTACATGCGTGGCGAAAGTGAGTTTGCGGTGATGGGGCAATGCGCGGGTGCAGCGTTTGGTGGCGCGCGTGTTTTTACGACGACGGCTGGACCGGGCACAATGCGCGCAATGGAGAATTTTCCGATGTGGGCGGGTTCTCGTCTTCCTATTCAAATGATCGTGACTTGTCGCGGGATTAACTCTCCGCTTTCGATTCAGCCCGATACATTGGAAATGGCCTTCTTATTGGAAACTGGCATGTTGGTTTGGCATGCTGAAACGGCGCAGGATTTTTTTGATTGGATATTAATGGGGTATATTGTTTCGGAGCAGCCGGACGTTCATTTGCCGTTGGCGCTTTGTTGCGACGGTTTTTTTGTGACGCATACAAAGGATACCGTGATGCTCACGCCGCCCGATCTTTGTTTGCCTCCTTACGATCCCTATCGTTCTCCGGTTCCTTGTATGGATATGGAGGTTCCTCCGGTTCGAATGATGCGCGATCCGTTTGTGATGAAGTCCAACTATATCAGTTATATGACCCATGCCTCTTGGCAGGAGGAAGTCCGCGCGGCTGTTGAACGGTCTCGTAAGCATACGATTCCAATGATGAACGGTTTAATTGATACCGAGAATGAAGATGCCGAGGTTTTAATTGTTGCCTCTGGGACGGCTGTATCGCAGAGTCGGGAAGCGATTCGCGTTTTGGAAGATGAGGGAATTCGTGTTGGGTTGGTTAAAGTGAAGTCGTTACGGCCATTCCCGACGGAGGAGATTCGTCAGGCGACGAAAAATGCAAAGCATATTTTTGTGCCGGAGTTTAATGTGGTGGGCTGGCTTGCGCGGGAGATTAAGGCAATTATCCCTGACAATCATCGTGTGGTTGATGGCCCTCATGTTGCTGGTGGAATGACAATGCCGGCTGAGATCATTGTCGAAGCTGTGTTGAGGCGATTAGGGAAACATGTGGTCTCTGTTAGCGCGTAAATGAAATTGACGTGGGAGCGTGGCTTGCGCTCTTAGTAATTAGTAAGGGGCAAAATGTTTTTCGCCCCTACGATTGAAAGAACAATAAGGAGGAAAGCGATGAGTAAAGAAAAAATTGCAATCTGTTCTGAATTTTATGACATTATGCCACCGGAATATCGTGACCTTGTGGAGCAATCTACATACGGGAAAGAGGATCGTGGCTGGAAGGATATTGGCCAAAGCAAAGAACTCATTGAAGAGCATTCACTTTGTGCCGGCTGTCCGGAATCTATTGCATTTCGGTATATTTTGGCCTCCCTTCCGAATCCAGAGGATACGGTTATGGTGGGTTCTACCGGTTGTACCAGTCTTGTTTTCCCTCATGTGGCGGTGCATAACATTCACTCTCTTTTTGGAAATCAGAATGCGATTGCGACGGGGTTAAAAAGGGCACTTGCTGTTCGTTTCCCTGGAAAGATTAAGGATGTGGTGGTGTTGGCTGGGGACGGCGCAACGGTTGATATTGGTTTGGATATGACGCTTCAGTCTTGGTTTCGTCAGGAGAAATTCACGACGATTTGTTTTGATAACGAGCTTTATGCGAATACCGGCGGGCAGGAATCGGGTTTGATGCGCAAGGGTTTTGTTGCGAAGATGGCACCGATTGGAAAGCAGTTTGATAAGGTGAATCTTCCGGAGATTGCCCGCGAGTCCGGCTGTACGTATGTCGTTTGCTGCACGGTCAGTAAGCCCAATCTCGTGGAACGGGTGATTCGTAATGCGGTTTTATTAGCGCGAGAGGTCGGGCCAACGTATGTACAGCTGTATACGCCCTGTATTCTTGAAATTGGGAAGGATAGCATGGAGGGGCTTCAGGAGATGCGCGACTCTGAAAAGCCGGGAGAACGCTTTAAGCTGCATGAATATATCAGCGACGATGCCAAAAAGTATCTTGCCGATTTAGATGCCAAAAAGAAAGAAGAAGTCGCATTATTGGTATAGCCCGCCGACGGGTGGGGGCGAGAACGACTGCTTCGCAGTCTATCCCTGTTCCCGTTGGTCACAGTAAGGTCGGTACGGTTACACAGAGTTAAGTTATTGATGTGAGCGATGTGTTTCATAAGAATAGGCGAAATAGGAGAAAGCAGATGTTGAAAAAACGTACGAATATTCGGATGTCGGGTTTGGGAGGCCAGGGTGCAGTGACTGCGGCCCATGTTATGGCAATGGCGGCAAATCGAGATGGAAAGTTTTCGATCTCTAATCCGTTTTTTGGCGCAGAAAAAAGAATGGCTCCAGCGGAAAGTTACTGTCGCATTGGCGAAGAGCGAATTTACGACCGCGGCGAACTGGTTTTTCCCGACATTATCATGGTGTTTCATCCGCAGGTCATTACGTTACAGAAAAGTTATACCGCGCCGTTTTACTCCGGCATTAAAAAAGACGGCGTCGTGATTATTAACTCCGGGTGTGATCTATTAACCGATGAAGATCGTGATTTTTTTATCTCGTTGAATGTGAGGGTCTATACATTTGATGCAACCCATCTTGCGTTGGAAATTGCCGGAACAGAGCTTGCTACAAATATGGCGATGATTGGCGCAGTAAGCGGCATTTCAAAGTCGGTAACTTTGGAAGGACTCGATCTTGCGCTTCAAGAGCGGTTTGGTAAGAAGTATATCGCATCGGGCGGTACGGCCTCGTTGGATGAAGCGATTAAGAAAAAATTTGCCAAGAAAGAACAGCTCTTAAAGAAGAACATGGATACGATTACCCGGTCTTATGAAATTGCATCGGTTTGGGCGGAGAGTGGAAAAGTAGCCCTTGCTGCTTAACCCGCCGACGGGCGGGTAGCGAGAACGACTGCTGACGCAGTCTATCCCCGCTTCTCGCAGGGCACGTTGCCCCGTTGGTCGCAGTTGAAAGATAGAGTCATCCCCGTCTTGAAAATAGATGTGGCTAGTAAATAGTCTGACAAGGAAGAGGATTGAATGTATAACGTAGCCTATATAGAAAATGATGCTTGTGTAGCTGAAAAGGGATGTCGCCTTTGTATCTTGTATTGTCCTGAGGCTGACTGTATTCGGCTTGATACCGAGAAGATGAAAGCGTACGTCGTGATTGATCGTTGTAAGGGCTGCGAGCTTTGCGCGGTTGTTTGCAATGCGGCGAAACACGAGGCGATTATCATGGCGCCGGTAAATGCGGCCACGGGTGAGATTATTTTAACCGCAAAGAAGGCAGAGGTTGCGGAACTCGGCCAAGCCTACCAATAAAGGGACTTCTTTCTTCCCCCTTTATAAGGGGGGCGAGGGTAGTGTTTCATAAATAACCATACATTTGTCATGCCGGCGAAGGCCGGTATCCAGTTTTTTATTTCTGGATTCCGGCTAGAATCATGCCGGAATGACGGTACAATACCTTATTTATAAGTTGGCATCAGCATGAAACACGACATAGGGAGTTGTTAATCATGTTTGACTGCGAAAGCCACGACCCTCTATTTAATCTCCTCTACAAAAAATCGTTTCGCCAAAGCGAAACTCCCATCTATAAACTAACTTCTGGACAGATGAGCCGTTTTTACATTGATTGTAAAAATGTCTCATTGGATTCCGAAGGGGCTTTTTTAATCGGGGAGGCCATATTTAATAAAATTGAGTCTTTATCGGTGGACGGAGTAGGCGGCATGACATTGGGCGCTGATCCAATTGCAACCGCCGTCTCGCTGATTAGCTTTATCAAAAAAAAACCGATTCCCGCATTCATTGTTCGTAAGGAACCTAAAGCGCATGGCAGCGCCCGGCAAGTAGAGGGAACGCTTCCGGTTGGCGCAAAACTAGTTGTTGTCGAGGATGTTGTGACGACAGCGGGATCGACCCTTCGCACGATCAATGTTTTACGAGCCGAGGGGTATCATGTTCTGAAGGTCATTGCCTTAATAGATCGTTTAGAGGGAGGGAGTGAGAAGATTGAAGCCTGCGGGATTCCCTTTGAACCGCTTTATACGATCAACGATTTTATAAAGGGGGCTTAACCCCTCATGCCTCTGGACGTTAAAGAAACCTATTCAAAACCGGAAGAAAGATTCAATCGGTTGCGCGCAAAATTCGGTTTGTGGGCAGGCCCACTCTTTGCGTTGATTGTTTATCTCCTTCCACTGCCGATTTCAGATGCTGCCCATCGTTTGGCTGCCCTGATGGTGGGCATGGTGATCTACTGGATCGCCGAGCCCATTCCTATTGCAATCACCGCGCTTTTAGTACCGATTCTTGCCATTTTGTTTGGAATCGGAAAAGACAAAGAGGTGATTGCCTCGTTTGGCAATCCGGTTTTATTTCTTTTTATCGGCAGCTTTATGATTGCGCGCGCGATGGAAAAACATCGGCTCGACCGCCGCTTTTCGTTCTGGCTTCTTTCTGTTTCGGGCATCGGGAAAAGCCCATTTCGGATACTATTGATGCTGGGTCTGATTACGATGACCCTTTCCATGTGGATATCAAATACCGCGGCCACCGCAATGCTTTTCCCCATTGCACTGGGCGTTCTTCGCTTCATCATTCCTAAAACGGCGAATGAAGGCGATTCCGATTCATCGGTCTATGCGACCGGGGTGATGCTGATGATTGCCTTTGCGGCTTCCGTTGGAGGGATCGCCACGCCGATAGGCACCCCGCCTAATCTAATTGGCATCGGCATGATCGAAAAAGAAATCGGAACGAAAATTTCTTTTTTCCAGTGGATGCAGTTTGGCCTGCCGATTGTTTTCGTCATGTATTTTATTCTTTGTTTGTTATTGTCTTTCCTCTTTCCATCGGATGGAATTGCAACGACTGGACTTGCTGATTTTATTCAGGAACAAAAAAAATCGTTAGGGGATTGGACACGGGCAGAAAAAAACACGCTGATTGTCTTTTTCACAGCCGTTTTACTTTGGATTATGCCGGGGATACTGGGACTCTTGTTTGATCCAAAAGGGGCTGTCCTCACGCTTTATAACGCACGGCTCCCCGAAGGAGCCATTGCAATATTGTCCGCATCATTGTTGTTTTTTCTTCCTGTGAATCGTGAAAAGGGCGAATATACGTTGTCATGGGATGACGCGGTTTCCATTGACTGGGGAACGATTTTACTCTTTGGCGGGGGGCTTGCAATGGGCGATCTTATGTTTAAGACCGGCTTATCTTCCGCAATGGGAGAGGGACTGCTCTCTTTGCTTTCGGTACGTTCTTTGTGGGGAATTACCGGGCTTTCGATAGCGTTGGCGATTGGGATTAGCGAACTTTCATCCAATACCGCATCAGCCAATATGGTGATTCCCGTGGTCATTGCGATGGCAATTGCATCAGGGGCGAATCCGATCCCGCCCGCGCTGGGTGCGACGATTGGTGCTAGTTTTGGCTTTATGCTGCCAATCTCAACGCCGCCAAACGCGATTGTCTATGGATCGGGACTCATTCCGATCCGAGCCATGATGCGTGCCGGCATTTTTTTAGACCTCATTGGTTTTTTTGTGATCTGGGGAGTATTGTGGTTTTTGTGTCCCCTATTGGGATTGGCAGGATAGTGTGTCATTCCCTCCCGATTAACAGGAGAGGCCAACAGTGGCCATAAAGTAAAATGAAAATGATAGATCTTATTGCCGGCGCGCGCCCCAACTTCATGAAAGTTGCACCAATTATTGATGCAATAAAAGCGGCGCAAACACGCGGGAGTGATTTGGCTTACCGCTTGGTTCACACGGGACAGCATTACGATCGCGCAATGTCAGGCGATTTTTTCGATCAACTCGGCATCCCACATCCTGATGTCAATCTACAATCAGGCTCCGGAACGGCTGCCGAACAAACGGCCACCATCATGACGCGCTATGAGCAATTACTGATGGAGAAGAGAAGCGACCTTTGTCTGGTCGTTGGGGATGTCACTTCGACGATGGCCTGTGCCATTACCGCGCAAAAGTTGCATTTGCCGGTGGCCCATGTGGAAGGGGGTATTCGCTCTGGTGATTGGACCATGCCGGAGGAGATTAACCGTCTGGTCACCGATGCGATCACCAATTGGTTTTTTACAACCAGTGAGACGGCCAATGCCAACTTGCGCCATGCGGGCGTCCTGGCCGATCGTATTTTCTTCGTGGGCAATACCATGATTGATACGTTATTAAAACAAATGCCGCGCCTCTGTCCGCCTGACTTCTGGGACGCGCTTAAACTTAGACCGGGACATTATTTTGTCGTGACATTGCATCGGCCGCAAAATGTGGATGATGTGCCGCATCTTGCCGCGCTGCTTTCTGCCATTTCAAAAGAGACTGGCGATTTGCCGGTTGTCTTTCCGGTGCATCCGCGCACGGCAAAAAATTTACAACAATTTCATGATAACAAAACAACCAATCGCATCTGCACTGTTGACCCGCAGGAAGCGCCGCGCGAAGCGTTACTAGCCCTCCGCGAGGAGCGCATCCACACGGTTGATCCGCAGGGGTATCTTCAATTTAATTATCTGGTGAAACATGCAAAGGGAGTCATTACCGACTCCGGTGGCATTACCGAAGAAACAACGGTGATGGGGGTTCCCTGTATCACCCTTCGTGATAACACGGAGCGTCCTGAAACAGTGACCATTGGAACGAATGAGCTAATTGGAACGGATCCAAAAAATCTGGCGCCGGCCCTTTCTCGTTTGATGGCGGGACAATGGAAAAAAGGAGCAATTCCAGAAAAGTGGGATGGCCATGCCGCAGAGCGAATTGTCGCAATCCTTGAAAAATTATTAGTTTGATATAAAACCATGTCCTCGCGTGAAGTCTTTTTTGTTATTTTGATCGCATGAAAAAAACGGTTTTATTGGATCTGGGAAAATTAAAGGACTTGCATTGCGGCCTGGGGCAAGTCTCTCTTCAATTAGGCAAGAAGGTAGACGGGTATGATGACGGGGAAATGAAAATAAATTTTCTCGTGCCGAAAGATTTTAGAGCGGCTTTCAAGTCTGAATCCGAGCCGCTGTCGTTGCGGCGGCGATATCTTCCTTTTAGTTGTAAAAGGTATGACCTATGGCATGCCCCTCATCAAGACTCTGCCTACTTTCCTTCTCGTCCCAATACCCCCTACATTTTAACCATTCAGGATCTCAATTTCTTGGAAGAAAAAGGTCAACAAAAGGCCAATTGGCGATTGCAACGATTACAAAACAAGGTGACAAGAGCCTCTGCGATTACTGTGGCTTCCAAGTTTACTGAAGAAATGGTTCGCAGGCATATCAATTTAATCGCCCCCCGCGGCCAAGCGATTCCGGTTTTTACGGTCTATCAAGGCGTTGATTTACCGGTGGCCACAGAAGAAAAAATAAACTTTCCCATTACAGACCCGTTTTTATTTTTTGTGGGGGCACTTTTAGAGAAAAAAAATCTGATGGTGTTGATTGATTTTATGAAGCTGATGCCGAACTATCAACTGGTCATCGCGGGCAAAAAGGACACGGAATATGCCCGAAGCCTCCAAAAAAAGGTTCAAACGCTTGGGCTGGAAAGCCGTATTCTTTTTCTGGGGAGGATTAGCCAAGGAGAAAAGGCATGGTTATACCAGCATTGTGAGGCCCTTGTATTTCCATCAAAATATGAAGGTTTTGGCATGCCGGTTTTAGAGGCAATGGGTTTTGGAAAGCCTGTCTTTCTCTCAACGTATTCCTCACTTCCGGAGATCGGGGGGGAGAACGCCTATTACTGGAATGATTTTTCTCCGGAAAGCATGAAAGAACGCTTCGAAACAAAAATGGCAGAATTTAAAAGCAATCCGCATCTTTCCGAGAAACTTTCGCAGTATGCGAAAAGTTACAACTGGGATAGAACAGCAAAAGAGTACATCAAAATTTACAGACATCTCTTGGGGCTTCTACCGCTTCGCTAGTCAACCGGGTTTTTCTCCCTGATCGTCATAATAGATGCATAGAGAAAAATGACTGAAAAAATATAGTATGTCGCGGAAAGGCGATGAAAAAATATGTTCTCTGTCATAGAGAAAACCAAGTAGCCTAAGATCAACATGAGTCCGGCCATTGCAAACGGTTTCTGAAGCGCGTTTCCTTCTTGGAGGGACCTCACAAAGAGCCGAGCGGGAACAATCAGAATAAGAAGCAAGGCAATTCCCCCCAAGAGGCCTCGCTTTGCCAGCGTGTCAATAAAATCGTTATGGGCATGAGGAAATTGCGTTGTCATCGGGTGAATCCGACGTAAATCCACTTGCTCCTTGATTAAAGCAAGAAAACCGGACCTCCCGACTCCAAGCAAAGGATGGGCGATAAATATCTGTTTAGAGGCCTTCCAGAGCTCAAATCGAAGTCCAATGGATGTGGCACTTTCCCCTGTCTGATATTGTTTGATCTCAGAGACGCCCAAGGCAATCCGCTGGGACACGCCAGTTTGAAATAAGAGGAAAACCATCAAAATTCCGATGGCCAGCGATTTAATCGCAACTTCCTTTTTTTGGGTCATATAAAGAAGTGTAAAATATTGTTGGTAAAATCGGTAAAGACAATAAAGAAGAATGGGTATGCTAAGCCAGCCTCCCCTTGCCCCGGACAAAATTGATCCAATGATTCCCAGCGCCAGTGCCGCGATGACCAGATGTCTTCCCCACAAAATATTTTTCAAAGAGGGAAGTCCAATCGCGGCAGTCATCCCTAAAATCAAACTAACATCTCCAAACTGAATATGATGGACATGCCCCTCGGCAAGAGTCAGTCCTAAAATAAACTTTTGATAAATTGCAAAAAGGCCTCCTCCAATTGCCCCGATTGCGGTGCCAAGCCAAAATGCTTCTTTTGAAGGGGGAAATCGGCGTAACAGAAAATAGATCGGAATCGCCAGCGCGAAGCGGCTGGGAACTTCAAGCTCGGACAACGGATCTTTCAACAAAAAGACAGAAAAAAAAGCCGTGGCCGAGAAAAATCCAAAGGCCGCCAGTAGATGTTTCTCCTCGGGTTTGAGCAATAGAATGGTGCTGTCTCTGGCAAGAACCAACACGCTCAGCAATAAAAGCAGTATGTTGCCGATTCCAATCCCATGGGGAATGATCAGGCTGGCCGCAGGTGCAAAAAAAACTAAAAATGTTGTGATGGCGGAAATCGAAAAGGGTATCATTGTTATCTTGATCAGAGACAAAACTTCAAAACGCGTTGATGCAGTGTAACATCATCAATTTTTCCGCGCAATTTTTAAAAATGGGGAAAACATTGCGCTTTCGGCCATTTTTTATAGAATTGATAATGTAAAAGAAGTGAATTTGTCAATGTGACCCGCGTTGTTGGGCCTGCGACATAAAAGTAGGTTTGTCGATTTTTCTCTTTTTTTGTGTTAAAACATGTAGTATTATATACTACATGTTTTATAAATAAAAGGAGGCTTGGCATGACAGAGATGGAAACCTTACAGAATCGACAGGGGGCGATCATGGGGGAGTTGGCTGGCTTGGGGCAGATGCGTCGAGGCAGCCTGGTGGAACAATATGTTGAAACAACCAAGATGGATGGATCGAAAGGGCAACGCGGGCCGTATGTCTTGTATTCGTACAAAGAGAAGGGGAAGACGATCTCTCGTCGGGTAACCCGACGGGAGGAGATTCCCGTTTATCGGGAGCAGATACAGACGTTTCGAAGATTTCAGGAGTTGATGGGCGAACTCACTATGTAAAGCGCTTGTTGCAGAGGCCCGCCTTGCCCGATTGGAAACACGCCTTCGAACCCTTCTGGATGAAGGAAAGATTGAACGGATTATCCGGGAGGCCAAAAAGCGTTTTCCCCACGAACAACCCCTTCCTGAAGCGGTTCAAAAAGAAATTGATTATTTTACGAACAATAAAAAACGGATGCGTTATGCGGACTTCCGTGCGCAAGGTCTTTTCGTCGGCTCTGGAGTGATTGAGGCCGGGTGTAAAACTCTGGTTGGCATGCGCTTGAAACAATCGGGCATGGAATGGACTGTTCGTGGCGCCAACGCGATCATTGCGCTTCGCTGCTGCACACACTCTCATCGCATAGAGGATTTCTGGGAACAGCGCACCGCCTAATCCAATTTCCCTACTTTTATGTCGCAGGTCCCGCGTTGTTGGTTCGCCATCAAAGTGGGTTTCCTTGACATTATTTAAGCAGGCTCGCTAGAATAAATAGAGTGATTTCTTTCAATCCTACTTTATTGAAAATAAAAAGGGGGCAATATGTTTGAGCGATTTACTGACCGAGGAAGGAAGATCATTATTTTAGCCCGCGAGGAGGCTGAACAATACCAAAACGATTATTTGGGAACCGAGCATCTGATACTCGCCATTTTAAGGGAAGGCGATGGGGTTGCCCTGGCTGTCATCAAGAAGATGGGGCTCTCTCCCGAACATATCCGGCTCGAAATCGAACGAAACCTCCCCGGTGGCGGAAACACGATGACGTTCGGAGAGATCCCTTTTACACCGCGTGTCAAACAAGTCATTGAATATTCCGCAGACGAGGCAAAACTTTTAGGACATAATTATATTGGGAGCGAACATATTTTGCTCGGGCTCATGAGAGAAGAAGAGGGGATTGGCGGAAAGGTGATCCGAAGCATGGGAGGAAATCTCTTGACCGCCCGCCGATTGACCATGGAGCTTTTGCGAAAAACAGCCCCAAAAGAAAAAGACAAGAAATCGGCCACGCCGGCACTTGATGAATTTGGCCGCGATCTCACCCAGATGGCCGCAGAAGGGCTGCTTGATCCAGTCATTGGACGGCAAGCGGAGATTGAACGCGTGCTTCAAATTTTAAGTCGTCGCTCCAAAAATAATCCAGTCTTAATCGGAGAATCCGGTGTTGGGAAAACGGCCATTGTTGAGGGGTTGGCCGAAAAGATTATTGCGATGGATGTTCCAGAAAATCTTCAAAATAAAAGGGTCATCACGTTGGATTTAGGCTCGTTGGTTGCCGGCACAAAGTATCGCGGACAATTTGAAGAGCGGCTCAAAGTGGTGATGAAGGAGATTGTCGCTGCCGGAAATGTAATTGTCTTTATAGACGAATTGCATACATTAGTGGGCGCGGGCGCCGCGGAAGGCTCTATTGATGCCTCCAATATGCTGAAGCCTGCGCTATCGCGTGGAGAGATTCAATGTATCGGGGCAACCACGTTAGAAGAGTTTCGGAAGTATATTGAAAAAGATGCCGCACTCAAGCGCCGTTTCCAGACCATTTTTGTTCAGCCACCCTCGACGGAAGATACCGTTCGAATCATTAAGGGATTAAAAGACCGCTATGAGGAATTTCACCGCGTTTCTATTTCAGACGATGCGATCGAGGGTGCCGTACAACTTTCCGATCGGTATATCTCGGATCGGTTTCTTCCCGATAAAGCAATTGATGTGATTGATGAAGCCGGTTCACGCGCAAAGCTGATTGCTTACTCTCATCCAGAGGAGTTAAAGGCAATGGAGCAAGAGATGAGAAAAACCGGCCGTGATAAAGCCATTGCCATTCGGGTGCAAAATTTTGAACAAGCCGTTCGGTTTCGAGAGGAAGAGGAGCGGCTTCGTAGACTGCTCGATGCAATGCGGCGGGAGTGGAAAAAGAGCAAAGAGGCCAATCGTCCAACCATTGGCAGGGAGGAAGTCGCTTACGTCGTTTCCAAAATGACCGGCATCCCGTTGGTCAAAATGGAAGAAGAGGAAACCCAAAAACTGCTGGATATGGAAGCGGGACTCTCCACTCGGATTGTCGGACAGCAAGAGGCGATTCATTCCCTCGCGCGTGCGATTCGAAGGTCTCGTGCGGGACTCAAAGGAAATCGTCGTCCAATTGGTTCGTTTATTTTCTTGGGACCGACCGGCGTCGGAAAAACGGAACTGGCCAAGGCGTTGGCCGAATTTCTCTTTGATACCGACGAGGCCCTCATTCGCGTAGATATGTCTGAGTATATGGAAAAATTTTCGAGCTCTCGTCTGGTTGGGGCACCTCCCGGATATGTGGGATATGAAGAAGGTGGCCAGCTGACCGAAAAAGTGAGGAGACGTCCCTATTCGGTTGTTCTTTTTGACGAGATCGAGAAGGCCCATCCGGATGTCTTTAATATGTTGTTGCAAGTTTTAGACGACGGCTGCCTCACCGATAGTTTTGGTCGCAAGGTGGATTTCAGGAATACCGTCTTGATCATGACTTCAAACCTCGGCTCAAAAATGTTGACTAAAACAGGATCGCTGGGTTTCAAGAGAGAGGCCGACTACAATCTGTACAATAAAATGAAAGATACGATTCAAGGGGAATTGAAAAATTCTTTTAATCCGGAATTTCTAAATCGGATTGACGATATTATTATTTTCCATCCCCTTGAAAAGGAACACTTGCGCGAAGTTGTTGATATTCTTCTTTTGGAGCTCAACACGAGACTTTTGGACAACGGCTTCCAATTGAAATTTAGCGAAGAAATTAAAGATTGGCTTGTGAAAGAAGGGTATGATCAAGCGTATGGTGCAAGACCGATGCGTCGCTGTATCCAGAAAAACATTGAAGATCCCCTTTCTGAAGATGTGATCCGTGGGCGGTTCAAAGGGCAAAAAACGCTTTCCGTTGTCTTGAAAGACAACGCCGTCGCGTTTGTTGAAGTTGAAGAAGAGGTGCTTGCCTCAGTCTAGGGCGCGGCCATGCTTTTCACAACCCCCTGGCCCCCTCGCAGGGGTCGCACCCCTTTCTTAAGGGGGAATTCCAATCTTTATTCCCCCCTAGCAAGGGGGGGAGGGGGGTGTTGTAAAGATGTCCCATCCATTTGGACTTTGGCTTAGCCCTGTTTATGGAGGCCATCAATGAAAATTCTGATCCGGTTATCCTTGGAATCGAGACCTCGTGCGATGAGACCGCCGTCGCGATTCTAAACGGGAAAAAGATCACCCATCTTTTCTCCTCCCAAATTGCGATTCATAAAAAATATGGCGGGATCGTTCCGGAACTCGCCTGCCGCAGTCATATTGAAATGATTGCACCGCTTTATCGGGAAATTCTTTCTCGTACCGGTTGTGCCCAAAAAGAGATCAATGCCATTGCCGTAACGGTTGGGCCGGGATTGGTTGGGGCATTGCTTGTCGGTGTTGCATTCGCAAAATCATTGGCCTACGCGCTTGGCGTCCCGCTTTTGGCGGTTCATCATTTGGAAGGCCATATCTCATCCGTTTTCTTGGAACATTCGGAAATCGCTTTCCCGGCCATCGCGCTTGTGGTATCGGGCGGGCATACCAATCTTTATCGAATGCCCAAGAAAGGGGTGTATCATCTTTTGGGAAAAACATTGGATGATGCCGCCGGAGAGGCACTGGATAAAGCGGCAAGGCTTTTAGGATACGAATATCCTGGCGGCCCGGTCATTGATCAGTTAGCGCAACAAGGAAATAAAGAGCGATATCCATTGCCCACGCCCAATTGCGAGGGACTGCATTTTAGTTTCAGCGGCGTAAAATCGGCGTTCTTCAGAATGGTTTCAAAGCAAGATGACCTGATAAAAAACGACGTTGCTTTCCATGCCGACATTGCCGCTTCTTATCAGTGGGCTATTGTGGAGTCGTTGGTACAAAAAACCAGAATGGCCGTTACACAAGAAGGGGCAAAAAGTATTATTCTTGCAGGAGGGGTCGCAGCAAATTCGCTGCTACGAGAAAGGATCCAGTCGGTGGGCGAAGCGGTCGGAGCGCGGGTTTATATTCCATCACGGGAGTATTGCACCGACAATGCCGCGATGATTGCGATGGCCGGTTTATCCCATTTTGAACGGGGCGATTTTGCGCCACTTGATATGAGTCCTGATCCGAATCTTTCACTCGGGTAGCGTTTCGTAGGGGGCGGGTTTGAAACCCGCCCCCTACTTGTTCTGAAAGACCTTCCTGCGCTTGTAGAGATAGACCATCACCAGCACGGTTAATATCATAAAGACTGTTCGGATGCGATGCGGGCCGGGCAATAAAATCCGATTGGTCATCGCGTTGGCAAGGCCGTAGACCGAATAAATCATAAAAAGTGGGTATGCCCATTTCTTGGCATAAAGTGCGCCGAATCCCGATCCAAAGTGGATAAAAGGGTGAATCATCTTGCTCATCCATCCGATCAGTCCTTCCGGTTTGATTCCAAAAAAAGGAAGACGGTATTGTGGGTTGGCAATAATAATATAAAGATCCATCGCGCCGGACACAATCATCAGGACGCCAAAGAAAATAATATCAGGGGGTGTCTTCCGTATTTTTAATAATTCCATACACTTTATTCGCACGGCTTCAAGCTGACCACAATTGATTTTGAAGTCGGTGTGTGGCTTTTATCTGCAAAACTCCGAACTGGCACGAGGACATTTGCTTCCGGAAAATACGTCGCGAGGCATCGTCGCGGGATATTGAATGGGATGACGGAAAAGCGTTTTGCCACACGCACTTCATCCTCAAAGTGACTTGTAATATCAACCATTTCTTGTGCCTTCAATCCCGCTTCATGCATATCGTCAAGATTCATAAACACAACGTGTCTGCCACCGGACACCCCCCTGTAACGATCATCCAAGCCATAGATCGTTGTATTAAACTGATCGTGGCTTCGGATCGTCATCATGATGTATTGGCCGGGTTTGAGATCATGCTTGGGAATGGGATGAACAGTGAATTGCGCCTTTCCAGTGGCCGTGTCAAACACACGATCCCGCGTCGGAACGGGAAGATAAAATCCCGGACGAGCGCGGACGCGTTGATTGAAATTCTCAAAGCCCAAAATAACATGTGAAATTGACTCGCGTATTTTGTCATAATCTTCGACCAATTGATCCCACTGAACTGTTGATCGTGAACCCAGGGTTGCCTTTGCGATCCCTGCTATGATTGCAGGCTCGCTCAAGAGATACGCTGATGCCGGAGGCAATTTCCCCCTCGACATGTGGACGTTACTCACGGAATCCTCAACCGTAACAAATTGCTCGCCGGTTTTTTGCCGATCCATCTCGGTTCTGCCAAGACAGGGTAGTATCAACGCCTGTTTGCCGGTTATCAAATGTGCGCGGTTTAGCTTCGTTGATATATGGACTGTGAGTGAACAATTTTTGAGTGCCCTGGCCGTGTACTCGGTATCAGGCGTCGCAGAAAGGAAGTTCCCACCCATCGCGGTGAATACGCGTACCTTACCGTCATGCATCGCTTGCATTGCATGAACGGTATCATACCCGTGTTTTCTCGGCGGGTCAAAATGAAATTCTTTCGCAAGTAAGTCAAGAAATTGGGGATCGGGCGTTTCCCAGATACCCATTGTTCGGTCCCCTTGCACATTGCTGTGCCCTCGCACAGGACACACGCCTGCACCGGGCTTTCCAATGCTTCCACGGAGCAACAAGAAATTTACGACTTCCTGAATGGTATCAACAGCATTCTTGTGCTGCGTGAGACCCATCGCCCAGCAGCAAATCGTGGTCTTTGCGTTCATCGCGACTGCGGCTGCCTCGTTAATTAACTCACGACTCACACCACAGGCTTCACAGATTTCGTCCCATGTTGTTGCGCGAAGGCTCCGAACGAGATCTTCGAATCCCTCCGTGTAGCGAGCAATGAATTCGGAATCAAAAACCGTTCCGGCATTGTTGTCCTCTGCTTCGAGCAACGCCTTCATGATTCCTTTGAAGACGGCAACATCACCATTGATTCGGATGGGCAAGTGAAACCGTGCTAGCTGTCTTCCAGATCCAAACCACTCAAGCGGATGCTGGGGGTGTTTAAACCGCGCTGTTCCCACTTCTGCCAGCGGATTGATGCTTACAATCATGCATCCTCTCCGCGCAGCCTTCTCGAGCCATGTCAACATGCGGGGGTGGTTTGTGCCTGGGTTCTGGCCGATCACAAAAATGGCATCTGCCAATTCAAAATCTTCCAACCGAACACTGCCCTTGCCGGATCCGACGGTTTCCTTCAGTGCTTTACTGCTGGATTCATGACACATGTTGGAGCAGTCAGGCAGATTGTTGGTCCCGAACTGTCGAACGAACAACTGGTACAAGAAGGCCGCCTCGTTGCTGGTTCGGCCTGAAGTGTAGAAAACGGCTTCGTCAGGGGACGAAAGACCTTTCAATTCATCAGCGATGCATAGAAATGCATCATCCCATGTGATGGGCTCATAATGGTCGCTTTTCTCACGGAGAACCATTGGGTGCGTGAGTCTCCCCTGCGCATTCAGCCAGTGATCCGGTTGCAGCGTTAGGGCGCTGACGGACCACTGTTGGAAAAAATCAGACGTCACGCGTTTTGTGGTGGCTTCATTAGAAACGTGCTTTGCCCCTTCCTCACAAAACTCAATCATCCCCCGCTCATCTCCAGCTTCAGGCCACGCGCACCCCGGGCAATCAAACCCATCCGACTGGTTGACCTTAAGCAGAAGCTTTGAACCTCGAAGAAGACCCGGCTCCTTCGCAACGAACTTTAACGTTGAGAGGATTGAGCCCACTCCGCCTGCACTCCCTGGCAGTTTCTGAGCGTGTACCCCACCGGGTTCCTCAGACTGAATCGGGCTTTGATATTCAGAATCACGCATGCTGATCTTCCTATCTGATTATTTTTTAACGTCTTATAATCCTACCCGCTGATCACACGAATAGATCGTAAATCTCCCATTCCGAACAAACCCCAGAAGCGTTATGTTGAATGCGCGGGCAAGCGCCACGGCCAAACTTGAAGGGGCACCAATGGCAGCAACAATGGGAATCCCAGCGACAATCGCTTTTTGTATCAGTTCGAAGCTCGCTCGTCCACTTAAAAGCAGGATATTGTTGTTCAGTGGAATTTCACCGGCAAGTAACGCCTTACCGACAATCTTGTCAAGCGCGTTATGTCTTCCAACATCTTCACGGACACACTGAAGGTTTCCCTTGTCGTCAAAAAGAGCAGATGCATGGAGGCCGCCAGTCTCGTTGAATACCGACTGATGCTGTGCGAGCGAGGCCGGTAGTGCCTTGATGATCTCTGCCGGGATAACCAGTGAATCTTCAGAGACGCGCTGAGCGTGGATACCCAGTGCCTCCAACGATGTTTTTCCACAGACCCCGCAGCTTGACGTGGTGTAAAAGTGTCGTTCGAGCCGCTGAATATCGCATTGGCAGTCCTCACTCAGTTCAACCAGAATCGTGTTCTCTTTATCTTTGATGGAGAAAGGCGTGCAGTGCACAATGCTGATAATATCGCGCGCATTCTTTATGATGTTCTCCGAAAAGAGAAAACCGACAGCAAGCTCTTCGTCGAATCCCGGTGTGCGCATTGTAATGGAGATCGCTTTTGTTTCGCGAGTCTTTCCGACAGAGTACCGTAGTCGTATTTCTAGTGGTTCCTCGACAGCCAGCTTTTCCGATTGGACCGTTACGCCTCGATCATCTACCTTCCTCGCGAAGATTTCTACAATGCCGACAGCATCTGGAACAATGAACATGATAGACCTGAACTCATTAAAAGAAGGGATTGGCGAAATTATACATGGGAATGGATTGACATTCAAACAATACGGACGTTGCGGTTTCTGCGCTCTGGGTCCCTTGTCCAACAGATAAAATGGCCTCTCAATAGAAATGATAATGGCATTTATAGCCGGTTGGTGGTAATATGCTGGGATAATGTGATGGAGTCTCGATGCAAGAGGAAGACCTTTTTAGAGGTTGGCTTTGGGAAATGTTTTGCGAATACGTTCGTAAAATCAGAAGAACCGCATCAACCGGTTCCCCCCCGCTTGATGTAATCAAAGAAAAGTATCAGCAAATTTTTCACGAAGCTTCTGTGAAATTTCTTGTCGAAGAAAAGATCGGCATGATCGTTGTCTTCAATGAGTTAGAAGAGCGCACCACAGCAGCACTTGCAGATTTAATGGAAGAATCGGTTTTAATGGCCTATTTGGCTAAGACCTACGGACGAGGCAAATACAAAATAAACCTTTATCATGGAATGACCTTTGTGGCGACTCATAATTTTAAGGTCATAGACGAATCGCTCTCTGAAATATGGCGGGAGATCGTCCAAAAAAATAAAGCCATATCGGTGAGATCGCTCTAATGGATGATAAAACAACCCCATCACCCGAATCAGAAGAAACCGCTTCGGAAGAAGCATTGACGCAAATGTCGCGCCCCAGTGTCGTTGCGATTGTGGGACGGCCCAATGTGGGCAAGTCTACTCTTTTTAATAAATTCTACGGGAAAAGAAAAGCAATTGTTCACGATTTGCCCGGGGTCACGCGGGATCGCAACACGGCAACTTGCTCCTATAAAGACCGGTCATTTACGCTCATTGATACGGGGGGATTGGATTTTGAGACGGAGGAGACGGAAGAGATCGCCTTTCGCAACCAGTCTAAGAAGGCGGTATCAGAGGCGGATCTTCTTCTTTTCTTAACGGATGCAAGAGAAGGATTGACGCCGGCCGACCGAGAGGTCTTTGATTTTATCCGAAGCCATGGAAAGCCCGTTTATCTGGTGGTTAATAAAACGGAGGGAAACGGGGCGTCTCAATTAAACGATTTCTATCAATTGGGGGTTACCCTTTATCCGATCTCCGCAGAACACAATCTGGGTCTGAGCGATCTTTTGGATGCCCTTTACCGAGACCTCCTTCCATGCGATACAGAGCATGAGGAGCTCCAGATGAGGGGGGCGGAGGATTGCATTCCGAAAATTGTGGTGCTGGGTCGTCCCAATGTCGGCAAATCCACACTGGTCAATACGCTGCTTCAGGAAGATCGTATGGTGACCGGCAGCACCCCGGGGACAACACGAGACGCGATTGATACCACCGTTTTGTATCAAGGGAAACAATATATTTTTATTGATACGGCCGGAATTCGCAAAAGGGGCAAGGTGATTTATGGGGTCGAGCAATATTCTGTTGGACGTTCTAAGGAGGCTCTCAATCGCGCGGACATTGCCTTGCTGTTGCTAGACGGCGTAGAGGGGGTCACTGAACAGGATACAAAAATTGCTGGCATGATTCTCTCCGCTTGCCGTGGCGTGATTCTTTTGGTTAATAAAGTTGATATCCTAAAAGAGGAGAAGAAAGCGTTTTTGGAAGGGCAGATGGATCGCTACTTTCCGTTTTTGAAATATGCAAAGAAGCTTGAAATTCATTACATCTCTGCGCGAACCGGAGAGGGGGTTTCGGAAATTTTTGAAAAGGCGCAGCGGATTTACGAACGATTTAGCGCGCGAATTAGCACGGGGGACCTCAATCGTTTTTTTGAGAAGTGTATTGACGCGCAACCGCCGCCCACGGTACGAAGTGGAAGACGGACACGGCTTTATTATATTACACAAGCATTAACAAGCCCTCCAACCTTCATCGTATTTTCGAATACATTGGATATTCCGGATTTTTATATTCAATATATTGAAAATCGTTTGCGCGAAAAGTTTGGATTTGCAGGGGTCCCCATTCGCATCAAGCTCCGAGAAAAAAAAGGTGATGCAGACCGCCGATAAAGAGCGACTCGTTCAGGGGATGTTCACCTCGATCGCGCGCTACTACGACCTCAATAACACACTGCTTTCGTTTGGGCTTCACTACGCCTGGAAGAAAAAAACAATTGAGATGGCCGCGCTTTGTCCGGGAGAGACGGTATTAGATGTCGGAGCCGGAACCGCCGATCTTTCTATTTTGGCGGCAAAAAAGGTTGGGAGCACCGGACGGGTCATTGCCTCCGACTTAAATCTCCCCATGTTGAAGATCGGACAGCAGAAGTTAGCGCGACTGCCGATTCTCTCGACGCATTGTCTTTTGGCCAATGCAGAGACGCTTCCATTAAAGGATCATTCAATAGATGCCGTCTTAACCGGTTTTTGCATGAGAAACGTGTCTGATTTAGATTGCGCGCTCGGAGAGATTTTTCGGGTTCTAAAGCCTGGTGGCCGGTTTGTTTGTTTGGAGTTTTCAACCCCACAACATCCGCTCTTAAGAAAACTCTACGATTTTTATTCGTATCGCTTTCTTCCCGCGATTGGCACTGCGGTTGCTAGCGATCGCACCGGGGTTTATCAATATCTCACCGATTCGATACGTATGTTTCCAAATCAAGAGGCTTTTTTGGAGTGCATTAGAAATGCTGGGTTTAAAGACGTGACTTATAAAAACCTAACGGGGGGAATTGTCGCAATTCATATTGGGACAAAAAGATAATACCTCCCCCCTTGCGCTAGGTGGCTGTTGCTGCGGTCACGTTTAGTTTAACCTGTCCGATAATATCGTGCGACAGTTTTACACTCACCAGAGACGCGCCCAGTTCTTTAATGGGTTTCTCCAAAAGAATGTTGTGCCAGTCTACCGGGATGCCTTGGGCACTGATCGCCTCGGCAATATCTCTTGCAGAGACGGAGCCAAACAGCTGCCCTTCTTCGCCGACTTGTGCACAAATCGTTAGAGAAACCTCCGATAATTTTTGCACGACGTCTTGTGCCTCGCGCTTTTCTTTCTTCATCTTATCTTCAACAATTCTTTTGACGTGTTCCAAAGATTTTAGATTCTTGGGTGTCGTCAGGAGTCCTAATCCTTTGGGCAGAAGGAAATTACGGGCATATCCGCCTGCGACATCTACAATTTCTCCCATCTTTCCCAACTTTTCGACGCTCTCTTGCAATATCACTTTCATTGTTCTCTGGCCTCCTCATTAAAAATACAAAACAAGTTAATCTCCGTATTCTAATGAATGCGGGGCTTCCCTGTCAATTTTGCGAATCCATTTCCATTATTGCTTTAACAGCAACTTTGTGCGTTGCTTTTGCCTTGCCTTTTCCGTATTCTTTTTAGATAGCCTCATGGGTTGATGTATCGTGTTGATGCGTTTGTTAACAAAAATAAAATTGGGAAAACGACGTAAATGAAACGCTTGCTTGTTGTCTCCTCTCTCTTTCCAAACCAAAAATACCCAACAAAAGGGATATTTAATAAACAGAGGGTCAAAAATCTGTTCAAGTACTTTGATATGAAAGTAATCTCTCCACTGCCTTGGGGCCTGGAACGGACATTACCGTCAAAAGGTATGATTGATGGAATTTTTGTGGAGTACCCGCGATATTTTATGATTCCAAAAATCGAGCGATCTTTGTATGGTTTTTTTTATGGATTCTCTCTTTTTTTGTGGGGGACGTTGCCCGCCTCATTCTTCAAGGGAAGGGGGGTGGATATGTCGTGCCGCGCCAAAATAGCCAGGCGCTGGCCGATGCGATTCATCGTGCGTTGAGTCAAGATTGGGATCCGGAAAATCTCTGTGAACTCATTTCAAAATATACATGGGAGAACACTTCGAAGCAAATAAGCATCGAGATTGAGAAGTCTTTTCACCAGTAATGTGCCCCCCATTATCTAGTAGTGGGTGAATTTCATATAAGCATGTCATTCCCGCAATTTTTAGGCGGGAATCTATGGTTTTATGATAAGAGATTCCTGCCAGAAACACGCAGGAATGACAGATCACTTTTCAAACTCACCCACTACCCATTATCTAGACAGTTTTTATGGTTCAACTCCCCTTCTTGTCAGGGCTTCTTTACCCAATGTCCATGGAAATAAAATGTTAGTCCAATCATTTTTTGGTTCGACATTTCTTTTAGAGATGCCATAAAAATTTTCGGGGTCACAGGCAATCTGTATCTTTGCATCTCGTTTTGTATCAGATTCGATATTATTTTCTGATACGGCACATTTACTTTCTGTCCAATCCTCTATTTTTTTAAAAAAATAAAATTAATTATTCCATTGTGAATAAAGGGGATTATTTATTTTTTATTTTCTAAAGACAAAGCGTAAATGTTCTTGGCACGCTTTTCGCAATACCTCCCCGCAGTTACACAAATTTAAATTTATCTTAACTGATTAACTAGGGAGGTTTAGCATGAAAGCATTAGAGAGTCGTATTGAAGTGGCCGTCATTGGAATCGGATGCCGTTTCCCAGGGAAGGCGAATAATCCAAATGAATTTTGGAATCTGATGGCAAATGGACAAAATGTCGTTTCCGATGTCCCCGCTTCCCGATATTCTGCTAACCGTTTCTACAATAACAAGGGCGCGGCATCGGCCAAAGCGCATGTCCGAAAAGCACACTTTATGGATTGGGACTACAAAAGCTTTGATGCCGGTTTCTTTAACTTCGCCCCGGTTGAGGTGGAATACTTTGATCCGCAACAACGGTTATTGCTGGAGGTCTCTTGGGAGGCCATGGAAAATGCGGGTCTCGATGTTAACGCACTATCTGGAACGAACGTCGGTGTTTACGTCGGCGGCTTTATTATGGATCACATGCTCAACCAACTCGGCAGCGGCGGAAGAAGCACCGTCGGTCCGAACAGTGCTTCCGGGTCAACGCTCACCATGCTCTCCAATCGCCTCTCATACGCGTATGATTTTAGAGGGCCAAGCCTTTCCATTGATACCGCCTGTTCTTCATCGCTGGTCGCCTTCTCGTATGCAGTCTCTGATATTCGTAACGGGGTTTGCGACATGGCATTGGTCGGCGGCGTGAATTTCATGCTGCGTCCCGAATTTCCCATCGCCATGTCGAAGGGACAATTCTTAGCACGCGATGGCCGATCAAAAAGTTTTGATCATCGCGCAGATGGCTATGGCCGAGGCGAAGGCGCAGGAATCGTCATCCTAAAATCAATGAAGCGTGCCCTAAAAGACCATGACCGTATTTGGGCAATGGTGGATGCGGCGGGGGTCAATCAAGACGGCCGAACCAACGGCATCACAGTGCCAAATCCCGAAGCGCAAGAAATGTTGATGCGGCGGATGGTTGAGGAATCTGGGGTGGATCCTTCCAGCGTACAATACGTTGAGGCACACGGAACCGGCACGCCGGTGGGCGATCCCCTTGAGGCTTCCGCCATCTCAAGCGTCTATGGACAAAACAGAGAGACGCCCTGCCTTTTAGGATCGGTTAAAAGTAATATCGGACATCTGGAAGCAGCTGCTGGTGTAGCGAGTCTCATTAAATCATGCTTGATCTTAAACACCAACATGGTTCCACCGCTTGCCACTTTGGAGAAAGCCAATCCCAATATTCCGTTTGGTGAAAACGGTTTGGCACTGGTGACGGATCTGACCCCATTAACACAAGATGAAGAGACGCGACGGGTGGCGATCAATTCTTTTGGCTATGGCGGAACCAATGCCCATGTGATCTTAAGCCGACCTGCGCATTTCGCTGCGGACGCTCCGCTGAATCAACCCGACCTCTTGCAACAACCGCATCGGCCAACGACGACTCATCTCCTGCCGATTTCCGCACAAGACGATACGGCACTTCGCGCGCTTTCATCTGACCTTGCAAATGTATTGCGTGATGAAGGAAAAAGTCTGGATGATGTTTTATATTCCACCGCGTTACGCCGCACGCATTTATCGAATCGTTTGGCCGTTTGGGGAGACAGCCGCGACGCGCTGATTCAGACGCTCGAAACTTTTTCCAAAGAAGGCACTGCGATCGCTTCTGCCAATGGGGTAGCACATTTCAAAAGCCAACTTCAGCCGGTCTTTGTTTATACAGGCATGGGGCCACAATGGTGGGCCATGGGACAGGAACTCTATCGCGAGAATCCGATCTTCAAGGCGGCGGTGGATACAGCCGACACGATTTTCCAAGAGATTGCGGGATTTTCCATTCGAGAAGAAATGATGAAACCGGAAGCAACATCGCGTATTACAGAAACGAAATTGGCGCAGCCGTCTAACTTTGTCCTGCAATATGCGTTAACACAGACGTTACAGGCGGAGGGGTTAATCCCCGGCGCCGTGGTAGGCCATTCGGTTGGCGAGATCACATCTGCATGGGCATCTGGCATGCTCTCTCTGCGTGATGCGCTATCAGTGGCCTATCATCGAAGCCGCATTCAAGCACGCGCGGCGGGACTGGGTAGCATGTTGGCCGTGGGACTGCGTTTCGATCAAGCACAAGAAGTTGTTGCAAAAAGCGATGGGAGAATCAGTATCGCCGCGGTCAACAGCCCAAAGGATTTAACATTGGCTGGTGATAGCGATTATCTGAATGAAGTGAGAAAGACATTGGAGGCACAAGACATTTTCGCGCGGCCATTAACCGTTGAAGTGCCCTATCATAGCCCCATGATGGAGCCATTAAAACCCGCGCTGATGGAAGCATTGCAATCTTTGCAGCCGAACGCACCCACATCGCCGTTATACTCCACTGTGACGGGCGAGCGCATTGATGATGTGCGCTACGATGCAGCCTATTGGTGCAAGAACGTGCGTGAACCCGTATTTTTTGCGAAAGCGATTGGATCATTGCTGCAGGACGGATACCGTGTATTTGTTGAGGTTGGCCCGCATCCGGTGCTGCGCAATTCGCTAAAAGAAATTTATAACGAGCAAGGTGTGGATGCCCGTTCGGTACAGACATTAAAGCGAAAGACGTCCGAATCAGAAGCGATCTGTCGCGCACTGGCGGATGTTTACGCACAAGGCGGCAATCTCGATTGGGCGAAGCGGCATCCGGCTGGGCGTCAGGTCATTTTGCCAAATTACCCGTGGCAGCGGCAGTTGTTGTGGCGCGAGTCGGAGCGACAAAGACGCGATCGCATGATGGATAACGAACGCTTGCTCTTGGGCGTGCAGGAGCCCGGCATGGATCTTTGGCGGATGGATTTGGCGGATAGCCGACTGGATTATCTTTCCGATCATATCGTGGATGGCATTTCTATTATGCCCGCGGCTGGTTTCTTTGAAGCCATGTTGCAGGCCGTGTCCGTTCATCAGCCGGATACGACCAGTTGGCGCTTGTCCGACATCTCAATCGAGAAGGCTTTGGTGTTGAGTCCTGATAAGCCAATTTTCCTTCAAACACAGATGACGGAGGATGGGAATCGTATTTCGGTTCAGAGCTATAATGATACCAATCCGATGCAGACCGTGCGGCATGCCTCGTGCCGAATTTATCCACTCATCGGTGGCAAGAAAGAACGCGTTGATCTTCAGGGGATTCTTTCCAAGTTGGATGCACCGATAGGAACAAACGAGATTTACAAGCGTTTTGCCGGTTTCTCCATGCACTATGGCCCCGCATTTCAACCGATTAAGGCATTGCGTTTAAGCGCGAATCGGCAAGAGGTGCTGACTGAAATAGAATTGCCTGAAGCACTAGAAGACAGCTTATCGGATTATATTGTTCATCCGAGTCTTCTGGATGGCTGTTTCCAGTCGGTTTTAAGTTTGTTGGATCCAAAAGACAGCGCCTTTTTGCCAACAGGCATTCGGGATTTGCGTGTTTACGGCGCGCTCCAAAAACGCTTTTCGTGCCACGGCGTTGTGACCACGCGCCGCACGCGTTTTGTGGAATGCAATCTGACACTCATTGGGGAAGATGGCTCTGTTGTGGCAAAAATAACCGGCCTGACCTGCTCGGCACTCGCAGCAAAACGAACAAAACGAGAATATCCCACAGGGGATCACGTTTATCATTGGAAGCCCGCATTGCTTGATCAAAAAGAAGCCGCGTTCCAACGCTATCTGATTTTATCTGAACCAACTGTCGGGTCTCTTTCGATTGTACTGAAACTTCAGTTGGAAGAAATTTATGGAAAAAACGTGACCCTCGGGGATTGGCGAAATGCGTCTAACTGCCAGTCCCTGTTGCAGGCACCTTACGATGCCGTTGTCTTTATGGCAGGCTCTGGCATCAATGATACCTTTGACGTGACTGGAGAGATTGCAGCCGCAGGCTTACTCACCACATTGCAGGTTTTAGCAAAACAAGAAAACGCGCCGCGTCTTTATGTGATTACGCAAAATGCTTTTCAGGTTGCATCGGATGTGACACCCACCGCAGTGGACGTTCCGCCTGTCCCAGCGCAAGGCGCGTTGGTTGGAATGACACGCGTTTCTTTGAATGAATTGGGCCAACTTCGTCCCACAACGATTGATTTGCCACGGGTAACGAATGCCGACATCATGGAGATGCTCGCGCTGGAATTACAATCTGATGACGAAAAAGATGAAGTTGCCTTACGAGTGGATGGCCGTTTTTATTCTGAATTATTGCCAAGTGGCACTTTCTCAACATTGCCTGCGGTCACATTGAATCTATCCGAGACCGATCGGTTTCATCTCAAGCTTAATGCAAAGGGTGATGAAATAACAGCAGAATCTTTAATACAAAGACCGCTTCGGCCGGGGGAGATGGAACTCCAATTGGATGCCATATCGCTCAGCGGAATCGCTTCGGTTTCGCATCTGAACGAAACCGAAGATGCGCCGCGTTTCATGGGCGTTTGTGGCCGCGTCTCTCGGATTCATAATTGTGATGGCGACTTGTTGGTGGGAGATCGCGTTTCGGGTCTGGTTCCCGTTTCACTTTCTCGTCACGCAATCTTAGACCCAAAGCAGGTCTTGCTAGTTCGTACTTCTGAGGCGATTGATGTAAAAGCCGCGGCCGCGTTACCGGTTACGCATGCGATGGCGCGATATTTGGCCAATGTCGCTGCACCACAATCTGGGGACTCCGCGCTGATTTGTTGCGATGCGTTGGGCAGTGCCTTGGCGGCACAGTTGCAAGAGCGCGGTGTGACCATTATTCCTTTTCCTGCCGATTCTTCCGCATGGACGCTGGCCATTTTGGAGACGGCGTTATCCGAAGGCCCAATCAATATACTCGTTGCGCCGCTTTATGATTGGGAAGCCATTTATGGATTCGACATGCTTTCCCATGGCGCAAGTCTCATTGATTTAGGATTGGAGAAAAAAGGCCGGTTTGAACCCATTCATTGCGGTGCATCAGTTGGCAAGCTTATTCGTGTGGATGGGGTCAATGTGCTCTCCCATGGTCGAGAAAAAATGCGTCAAGCGATTATGGCCGAATTAGAAAAAATCGCTGACCGTTTGCAGTTAACTCCCGAAATGGATCTGCTAGAGTTCATTGTGGCAAATACAGAGGACATCGCGACGACCGACCTCTTTACGCTTCATTATCGCCCGGGGACAAAACTTGCAGTGGCACCGGCTGATGTGTCGAATCTGAAAGCCGATGCGACCTATCTGATTACAGGCGGTTTTGGCGGACTGGGGAAAGAAACGGCGAAATGGCTGGCGGGACACGGTGTCGGACAGATTGTTCTTTCCGGACGACAGGCCGGGAAAAGCGAGAATGATCAAAACTTTTTGTCCGAACTTCAAGGGTTAGGATGTAAGGCTTCAGCTTACCCGTGTGATACATCTGATTTGTCGGCGGTTCAAATATTGATTGATAAACTGGCCGTTGATGCAATGCCTTTAAAAGGAATTTTTCATGCGGCGGGGGTTTTAGAGGACAAGCCGATTTCCGAAATGCGCCAAGCGGATTTGTCCAAGGTGATGAAACCGAAGGCCCTTGGCGCGTGGCATTTACATCTGGCCAGTTTGCAACACACGCTGGATCACTTTGTCATGTTCTCGTCTATTTCAAGTTTGGTGGGGAACAGCAATCAGGCCAACTATTCAGCGGCCAACGGTTTTTTAGATACGCTGGCGTATTGCCGTCGCGCACAGGGCCTTTCTGGGTTAAGTATCAACTGGGGTGCAATTTCGTCGGTTGGCATGCTCGCAAATAATGAGCAGGTGGCCCTGCATCTGACGCAGATTGGGCTTTCCCCGATTTCGTTTGATATCGGATTGATTGGATTGGAGCGCGTGATTTCGTCTGGCGCGACGCAAATTTGCATTGCCGATTTTACAGACTGGGCGAAGTGGGCGCGTGCCGAAGTCTATGGCGGAGCGTCTCCTCGGTTTCGCACGTTGGTTCTTGATGCGCAATCGCATGCCGATTCTTCTACGCAAGTGAGTTTGCGGGATAAACTAGCAACGCTTAAACCCGAAGCGCGATTGGAGATTTTAATGGGTTTGTTTCAGGAGATTTTTGCCGGAACGCTGAAGGTCTCGGTTGATCGCCTGGATCCAAATTATCCAATGGAGCTTTTGGGGATTGACTCTCTGATGGCCGCTCAGATTCGGGAGACGATTCACAATACATTAGGTATCTCCGTTTCGGTCTTGGAATTAATTGGCGATGGCACGATTTCTAAATTGGCGAATAAATCAATCGAGAAGATGGCATTTGAGGATATGTTGGTCGCTGTTTAGGCGCACCGTTTTTAGAGTGAGTGCTTGAACGAAAAAGGTTCTTTCTCTGTCATTTCGAACGCAGTGAGAAATTTCAGGCTTGATAACATTAAGGTAACAGATTTCTCTCTGCGTTCGAAATGACAAAAAATGGAGTTTCCATTCAGGCACTAGTGAGGAGAATAGATGAGTACAAATAAAAATTTATTGGCGGAATTTAAAAAGGATTTTTTGGGTTCGGGTTTATCTCAACCCAACCCGAAGGTCAAAAGACCGGATGCGCGAACCATGCAGATCACCGATACAGAAGATTATCGCCGTATTATTGAGATGCGAAACTTTTATGGGCAAGAGGGAATGCGCAATCCTTATTTCATGGAGAGAAGCGGGCCGATGCGAGATCGCATATCAGTAGACGGCTGCGAATATATCAGTTATTCAGGATATAACTATTTGGGGCTGTCTGATCATCAAGTGGTGATTGAGGCGGCACAGCAAGCATTGGCGCGTTATGGAACACATGCCGGTGCGGCGCGGATTGTGGGCGGCCAGATGGAGATTCATCGGGAGTTGGAGGCATCTTTAGCGCAAGCGTTTGGTCTCGAAGATTGCGTTGTTTCCGTGGGCGGCTATATCGCAAACGTGATGACAATTTCCTACTTGTTAGGCGAGCATGATTTAATCATTATGGATGAGTATATGCATAACAGCGGCGTGATGGGCGCTGTGACTTCTCATGCGCGGCGGATGGTCTTTTCGCATAATGACGATCAGGCATTAGAATGGTTACTAAAGACACATCGGCAGGACTACGAACGCGCATTGATTCTGGTTGAGGGGGCATATAGTATGGACGGCGATCTTGCGAATCTGCCGCGCTTGATTGAATTAAAGTCCAAGTACAATGCGTGGCTGATGGTGGATGAGGCGCATTCACTGGGGGTAGTCGGAAAGACCGGACGCGGACTTTGTGAACATTGGGGAGTGGTCCCAAGCGAGGTAGACTTGATCATGGGAACACTCAGCAAGAGTTTTGCAAGTTGCGGCGGATTCATTGGCGGCTCTAAGGCCATGATCGAAACGCTCCGCCATTTTGCGCCGGGCTTGCTGTTGTATAGTACGGGATTGCCGCCTGCCAGTGCGGCGGCAGCGTTGGCCGCGTTGCAAATGATGATAAATGAGCCAGAACGCGTATCTCGGTTGCAGCAAAATATTCGGCGCTTTGCCCAACTGGCAAAAGAACGGGGATTTAATGTCGGATCGGCCGGGGCATCGGCGGTGATCCCGGTGATGCTGGGGGATACCATGCTCGCATTACAGGTGATGTCCGACTTGCTTAAGATCGGCGTGATGGCGCATGCGGTCACTTATCCGGTTGTCCCTCGGGAGGAAGCGCGGCTTCGCTTTTTCCTGACAGCGCAACATACCGAGGCGCAATTTATTTATACGTTAGATTCGCTTCTCAAGATATTGAATCGTTATCAGAAGGAGAAATAAAACTGATGTTAGAAAAATATATCAAGTGGATTGTGAATCATCCATGGAAGAGCATCTTTCTAAGTGTTTCTATTGTAACGGGGTTATCTATTGGGTCGGCGTTTCTGACGTTTCGAAGCGATAGCCGAGTCTTTTTCTCGGACAAAAATCCTGAGCTACAAGCCTTGGATTCGTTTGAAGCCAAGTATGGACGTGACGATACGTTGGTGTTTATTTTTACCGCAAAAGAGGGAGACCTTTTTACGCCGGAGAAACTCGCAGCAATCAATGATCTCACAGACCAGGCTTGGCATTTGCCACATGTGAAGCGGGTGGATTCGGTCACCAACTTTCAACGGGTCTCGGCGGTGGGTGATGATGTTCAGATTGATCATCTGGCGCGTTCAGGCGATTCGCTGACACCTGCGGATGCCCGAAAATTAAAAGACGCCGCCATGCAAGAGCCCTTGCTGCTCAATCGCATGCTTTCACAAGATGCGCGGGTGGGATTGGTTGCCATCCAATTTCGTCTGAATGACAAGATGGTCGGCGATTTTCCAAAAGAACTCACAAATATTGGGCGGGAGATGGCCAATCGGTTTGCTCAAAAATATCCCATGTTAGAAATCCGAATTTCCGGTTCTTTACCCTTGGATAATGCCTTTAGCGAAGCAGGACAACAAGATGGCATGTTGCTGACCCCAACGATGTTTGGACTGATTTTTGGAGTGGTGGGGATTATCTTTCGCAGCGTGGCAGTCGTTACCGCTACGTTTTTAGTCATTGGCGGAGCGATTGGCGCGGCCATGGGGACTGCCGGGTTGATCGGCATTCCTTTATCTTCTCCGAGTGTGGCGACGCCCTTCATGATCTTAACGCTGGCCACTGCGGATTGTATTCATTTGGCGGCAACGACTTTCCAAGTCGCACGGGACAATCCCGGGCAGACCCGATTGCAATCGGTGATGCAAGGAGTGCGTTTAACATTTCGTCCGATCACGTTAACCAGCGTGATGAGTGCCATTGGATTTTTCTCGCTGCTTTCCAGCGAGTCGCCTCCATTTTCGCACATGGGTTTGATTGCGGGGTTTGGTGTTTTGTATGCATGGGGTTTGTCGGTCACGCTATTTCCGGCGCTACTTTTGTTGATACCGTGGAAGACCCGTGCGGAGGCACTCCTCATTCCCGATGCTGTATGGCAAGCCCTCCACGCTTTTATCAAGCGGCGATCGAGTGTGATTATTTCGGTTTTTCTGGTGCTGGGCGGGGCACTCTCTCTGCTGGCTTTTACCAATGTATTGGAGGATCGTTTTGTTCATTACTTTGATGACAGTTTTGATTTTCGTAGGGATACCGACTATTTGAATGCCCATTTGGGATTTTATACTTTAGAGTATTCGCTGGACGCTGGAATGCCAGAAGGAGTCGTTCAGCCAGACTATCTAAAACAAGTGGATGCCTTTTCCCATTGGATGCGTCAACAAAATGGGGTTGCCCATGTCACAGCACTGAGCGATATGATGCAGACGATTAACCGTGGCATGAATGGCGGAGGGCATGAAGCCTATCGCCTTCCAGATAGCGCATCACAAGCGGCGCAGTATCTTTCGTTGTATGAGATGTCGCTGTCGTCGGGCATGAGTCTGCGTGAAGTGATGACGGTGAATCGTGCGGCGAGCCGAATGACGGTCAGCCTGAAAGTCATGTCCACCCAGGAAGTCTTAGCGTTATCTGCGCGAGCGAAAAGTTGGGTGGATACAAATGCGCCGCTGTTGCGTGGCTCGGCCAATGCGACGGGGCTGTCCGTCTTGTTTTCACATATTGGCCAACGCAATATCGAGCAGATGTTGTTTGGTACGTTTACGGGATTTTTAATGATTTCGGCAATCCTTTTTTTCATTTTTCGTTCTGTGCGATTGGGCAGTATTGCTTTTGTTGCCAATACCGTTCCGCAATTGGTCGTGCTGGGGGGATGGGCGTTGGTGGTGGGTGAGGTGGGCATGGCAGTTTCGACCATCGTGGCCGTAACGCTCGGTATTATCGTGGATGACACGATTCATTTTATCGAGGCCGTACGAGAAGCGCGGAAAGAGGGGGTGGCATCTGATGAAGCGGTGCTTCGCGCATTTCAACATACAGGACAAGGAATGATGATTACCACGCTGACGCTGGTGATCGGATTTTCTTGCTTGGCGTTTTCACATTTTCAAATTAACGCATGGATGGGTCTGATGACTGCGATTGTGATTGTCGTTGCGGTTATTTTTGACCTTTTATTTTTACCGTCAGTCTTGATTAAACTAAAGGAGGATTTAAAATGAAACGACACTTTATAAGCGGAACCTCCGCTGCGAAGGGAATAATAATTGCGATGATGATCGCGGTGCCAGCTTATGGTTTAACACCACAAGCACAGCGCGGTTTGGATATTGCGACGGAAACCGATCGCAAAGACTCCGGCTTTGGCGACTATCGTGTGCAAGGAAAAATGACGTTGAAGTCGCCCAACGGCGATACCAGTTATCGCAGTTTTACGATGAAGACGCTGGAGGTTTCCGGCGACGGAGATAAACGGATCGTTCGTTTTGATGAGCCGAAAGATTTGTCGGGGATGGTTTCTTTAACCTATTCCCACGGCTTAAAGCCGGATGATCAATGGCTTTATCTGCCGGCACTTGGGCGGGTCAAGCGTTTAGCGGCGCGGGATAAGACCGGAAGCTTTGCGGGGAGTGAATTCTCGTTTGAGGACATTGCAACCTTCGAGGTCAACAAATACACGTATCAATATCTGCGTGATGATAATCTGGATGGAAAATCGGCATTTGTGTTAGAAAATAAACCAGCCTATGCTTATTCGGGTTACAGCCGAATAATGGAATGGGAGGATCAGACCGTTTATCAACCGGTTCGTTTACTTTACTATGATGTTGCTGACAGACCCTTTAAGGAATTACGCCTTTACAATTATGCCCAGTTTCTGGGCCAATATTGGCGTCCGATGAAGATTGTGATGAGAAACTTGCAAACGGGCGCGGAGTCTACAATCGAATGGTCAAACTATCAATTTCGGACAGGGCAAAAAGAGACCCAGTTCCAACCGGATGCGTTGGAGCAATGGTCAAACTAAAATTGCATACAGAAGGGCAACCACAGGGGGTTGCCCCTACATTGGGGGAATGTAGTGGGTGCCCAACACTATTTTTAGCCGTGCTCGTGTTTGTGATGCTCTTTGCAGAAACAGCCGCTTCTGCTGAAATGTCCAAGGTGCGTGGCTATTTCACACTCACGATGCGGGGGTTTTCCGAAGGCCCGGTTTTTTCAGAACAATCGGATGTGAAGTTTCAGCCCCTGTTCAATGCCGAGCTTCGTTATCAGGACGATTTGTCGGATGGGCGGCTGGTGAAGATGATTTTATCGAGCAGGATACAACCTACGGCAAATCAGCATTTTTCGGATCATATTCGAGAAGCGTGGATTGGGCGCCTTGGAACTCCGGTGACATGGAAGGCCGGAATACTCAATGAACGCTGGGGAGTATTAGAAGCAGAGAATATTGTGGATATTATTAATCCACGCGATTTTGTTGAGGATTTCCAAGGGGATGCCAAATCCGGAATTCCGGGGGTCAGTCTTTCTTATGCAGACCAATCGGTTAAGTATCGCCTTTGGTTGTTGCCCTACGCGCGTGAACAGCGACTTGCCGAAGGGCTAGATCGTTTTCGTGTGGCAACACTTCCATTTGAAAATCCGCAGTTTGAAAGTGGCCGATCACAACCGTCGGCCGCTTTACGCATCTCCACAGTAAAAGATGATCTGGAGATCGGGTTCTCGCATTTTCATGGCCATGCACGGTTCCCCCGATTTGAGGCCGTTCTAAATGGTTTGGGGCCTCCGACAAAATTGACTCCAATCTATGATCGCATTGATCAAACCAGTCTTGATTTGTTATGGGTGGGTGGCGGGACACTGTTAAAGCTAGAGGGATTTGGTCAGGCTGGGGAGAAAGACGATTTTTTTGCCATCGCTTCGGGGATTGAACACGAAGTGCCTGCCCTTTTTGGCACACGAAAATCGCTTACATTTCTGACGGAGTTTTACTATGACGGCCGGGAGCCGTCGGCGGATATTCCGTTGGCCGTGTTTCAGGAAGATGTATTTGTCGGCCTTCGTTTTAGTTTCAATGATTTAGATAGCACCGAGGCTCAAATTCGCTTGATCCATGATTTAGAATATGATTCTTTTTTTGTGGATTTGCGCGCGTCGCGGCGTTTGAATGGGGTATGGAATTTAGAAACGCGGCTGAATCTTTTTATAGATGTAGATGAGGATCCCGCGCTGATGGCCTTTCGGGACGACTCTCATTTGGAGTTGCGCTTAACGCATCATTTTTAATAGGGGGCATTGTCTCTGTCATTTCGAACGTAGTGAGAAATCTCAAGGGCTTGAAGGTAACAGATTTCTCCCGTTGGTCGAAATGACAAAAATTGGAGTTTCCATTCAGGTACCAAGGGATAAGAAATGTTAGCGCTTTCTCTTAGAAATCATCTTGCGTGTGACTTGCTTCCAATAAATTGTGGAGCGGTTCACTTATGGCTTTGTGATGACGATGAGAATGTCAGCCATGAGGTGCATCAACGGTGCTGGTCGTTACTGTCCAAAGAGGAGAAAGCGCAGTCTTTGCGTTTTTATTTTGCGAAGGATCGCAATCGTTATCTACTCACACGCGCACTGATTCGAACTGTTTTATCGCGCTATGCGAAAGTTTCGCCCTCCGAATGGCAATTTGAAAAAGCGCAAGATGGCCGGCCCTATGTCGTGGGGGAAAAGCAGCAGGAGGTTTCTCATCTTTCATTTAATATTTCCCATACCGATGGATTGATTATTGTTGGGATTGCGAATGGGGTGGAAATTGGGGTTGATGTAGAAAATACAAATAGAGCGCCGATGCTGGAAATCGCCAACCGGGTTTTCTCGGTGGAAGAAGCATCGCGGATGCAGACCTTGTCAAAAGAAGAACAACGGCGTTATTTCTTTGCGCTTTGGACATTAAAGGAGAGCTATGTAAAGGCGCGCGGTGTTGGCTTGCGATTGCCGTTCAAGCAGATTGCGTTTGAATGGGGAAATGATTCTCGCATTAACCCTTGCTTTAATCCCGAAGTAAATGATGTGGTGAATCGCTGGAAATTTTTGCAACTTTATCCCAGTGACCACCATGTGGCAGCCATTTGTGTTGAGTGGCCAATGATGGGGGATATTCAATTGACTTGTAGAAAATCGCTTCCACTTTGTTGGGAGGAAGCATTTGTGTGTACTCCAATACGAGAATCGAAATGAAAGGATTCGTATGAAAAATATATTTATTTTGTTCTTTGTTGTTTTTAATCTTTTATGGGGTGGGAACGCGCGCTTTGCGGGATCTATGGATCAGAGGGAAGGTGTTGTAACGGTTGTAATCACAGGATTTAAGAATCAAACGGGCAATATCAATATTGCGTTGTTTAATTCCAAGGCGGGTTTCCCAGATGACGGAGAAAAGGGTTTTAAGAAATCAATCGTTCCGGTTTCCGAATATCTAAAAGAGGGAAAGGCTGTTATTCATTTTTCGGCTGTGCCATTTGGGCGTTATGCGGTGATGGTGATGCATGATGAGAATGCCAATCGTAAGATGGACAAAAACTTTCTTGGCATCCCGCAGGAAGGCTATTGTGCTTCTAACAATGCGGCCAGTTTCCTTGCCCCGCCGCGATTTGAAAAGGCATCTTTTGAGTTGAGTGCTGGTGCAATTGATGTGATCTGTAAGATCGGCTATTGATTATTATATTACGGAATCCATGCGGTAGTGAGGGCTTTTGTTGCAGAGACGGAAAAATCAATAAAGGGTTTTGGCCATATGCCCAGCCAAAGTACGCCGATAATCCCGACATACAAAACCACCCGAAGCGGCAACTCCAAATGAATGGCCGTGGTCTCTTCAGGGGCAACAGAATAGATTTTTTTTACAACAATCAGATAGTAATAAAACGAGATCACCACGTTGATTAAGCCCACCGTAACCAACAAAATATACCCCTGCTCTACCGCCGCGGCAAAGACGTAGACCTTGCCAATAAATCCGGCTAACGGCGGAACCCCTGCCAACGAAAGCAAAAACACCAGCATCGCAAAGGCCAGTAACGGAGAACGCCGCGCCAATCCTGATAGATCATCTATCCCGTCCTTCGCTGTTTGATTCTCATAAATAATTACAACAACAAACGCGCCCAAGTTGGCAAACAGATAGGTCAATAAATAAAACAACACGGAGTCGGCACCCATCTTCGACCCCGCCGCAACCCCAATTAAGACATTTCCGATTTGGGCAATCCCGGAGTAGGCCAAAAGCCGCTTCATATTCTTCTGGGCAATCGCGGTAATGTTACCGTAGGTCATCGAGCAAATCGAAATCGCGGCAATCAGCCAGCCCCAATCCGATCTGAAATCCAACAGCATCACAAACACCATTCTTAAAAAAAGACAAAGCGCGGCCGCCTTCGGAACAATCGAAAGATAGGCCGTCACCGGCGTCGGCGACCCTTGGTAGACATCGGGAATCCATGCATGAAACGGAACCGCACCGATCTTAAACCCAATGCCAATTAAGATAAAAAGAAGCCCAACAATAAACCCGACGGATTGCTTGTTGGGGAAGACGGCAATCTCAGAAAATAAAATCGTTCCAGTCGAGCCGTAAATGAGGCTAATACCAAAAGCAATAAACGCAGCGGTTAAGACCCCCAATATGAAAAACTTAATTCCCGCTTCATTGGATCTCACATCGTCTCGGAAATAGGCGACCAAGATATAAAACCCAAATGTGGAGAACTCCAGCGTGATAAAGAGGGAAAGGAAATCGTTGGCAGAAACCATGAACATCATTCCCAACGCGGAAAATAAAAAGAGATAATAATATTCGCCACGAAAATGAGGAAGGCGTTCTACAGATTGAATCGAAGCTAAAACAGCCAAAATCGTTGAGCCCAAAATGAAAATCTTGAAGAAAACGGCAAACGGATCTAGCACAAACATCGTCCCAAACGTGGTTTCAGAAACAAGACCGTTTGACATGCAAATCAGCAGAAGGCAGATGGCCGCCATCCCAAAAATAGAAAAATAGGCCAGCGCCTTTTTTGAAAATTGCGGCCAAACAAAATCAATCAAGAGGACAAGACTGCTTAAAGCGATCATCCAAAGCTCGGGCGCAAGCAACGACAGATTCATTGGGGTTCCTTTAAGTTTGCAATGGTTGCGTCATGGGAAAGATCGGAGGTCGTCTTCGCAACAATCGGCGCCACACCCGATTGAATCACTCGAATAAAAGGCGACGGAAAAAGACCAAAAAACAAAATCATCGTGGCCAACAACACAAGCGGAAAGCGTTGCACAAAGTGTTTTGCATCCGAAACCTCCGATAAATCACTATGCGTTTCTCCAAACAAAACGGATCGAATCATCCGAAAATAATAGGCCCATGTGATCGTGATGGCCATCGCGGCCAAAACCGTTTGAATGGGGTAGACATTAAATGCGCCTAAAAAAATCATCAATTCTGCAATAAAATTCATGCCGCCGGGAAGGCCAAACGAGGCCGCCGACCCAATTACAAAAAGCGTTGCGACAAACGGCATCTTTTTCGCCAGACCGCCCAATGACGGAATATCGAGCGTCTTTCCCTGATAATAGATATGTCCGGCTAAGGCAAAAAGAAGTCCCATCGCCATGGCGTCGGCGAAGAGAAAAAAGACCGCTCCGGTCAGACTCATTAAATTGAACGAAGCCATTCCTAAAAAGATATATCCCATGTGGGCAACGCTGGAATAGCCCACCACAAATTTAATGTCTTTTTGCAGAAAGGCCACCAATCCCCCATAAAGAATGTTCAGGACGCAAATTACGGCAATCACCGGCATCCATTTCGCCGTCGCTTCGGGAAAAAGTGTAAAGGCAATGCGGATCATACTAAAATGTCCCAACTTTTTGAGCACGCCCGCGTGCATCATGCTGGCCGCTGCGGGGGCCGCGGCATAACCAACCGGAGACCACGAATGAAATGGCCAAATTGCGGCAATGGGTGCAAAGCCCAGAAAAATAAGCAAGAAGCAAATTTCTTTCATGCCGGAAGACAGCGCGCCTCGCTCGGCAATCGCCAAAAGATCAAATGTATGCAGGCCCGAATGGACATAGATGAGGAAGATACCCAGCAGCGCGGCAACCGCACCAGCCGAGATATAGAGCGTGAGTTTCATTGCCGCGTACTCTTTGCTGCTCTGATTGAAATTAAAGACAAACCCCACAGAGTCGCGTTGGGCATTGCCCTGCATGTCCAAATATCCTTTGGTATGCCGCCCCCACATTGCAATAAAAAGGTACATTGGGATGACCGAAAGTTCGTAGAAGAAAAATAGAAAGAACAGATCCAGCGACATATAAACGCCCATGGTCGCCGATCCCAACACCAGCAGGTTGATATAAAATTCACGTGGCCGATCTTTTATGTGCCACGAAACAAAAATTCCGGCAAACATCAATAGCGCCGAGGCCAAAACCATTGGCGCGCCGATTCCGTCTACGCCAAGATAAAAAGAAATACCCAGCGCGTCCGACCAACTGTATCGTTCAATAAACTGAAAACCGCCGGTCTGAGGATCAAACAGATAAAGGAGTAAAATCGCCCCCAATAAAGAAATACCGCCAGAGATAATCGTAACGGTCTTAATCCGATTGGGATGATCGTTTGAAATAAAAAACAGAAGTGCCGCGCCAATGAATGGCGCAAAGAGGATTAGTGATAAGAGATAATTTATCATCGTTCAGACTGCGCCATCAGGATTTTTTTGGAAATATCCCGTGCGATTTCGAGCGTTTCGGTAATTGTTCCCTAGTGAATCTCCCCACGCACGATACCGCCTGCGAACGCGACGTGTCAATCGCACGAATCGAGACATCTAATATGTAACCCTGGGGAGTTGAACGCAAAGAGTTGTCTAGACAATGGGGTCCACCTAAAGGATGCCTCGCTAAAAGAGGATTGAACCCAGATTGCGCGATAGGAATAAAAGGGTTAGATTGAGGGGTAAGATTCTAATGCGTAGCAATAGAGGTAGGAGGTGACGTGGAGTTTGATATTTCGTTTACTAACAAGGAGATAACGCCTTGGGGTGGGTTCATTTTACATTATCGAAACCCTCCAAGTGGGCTCATTTTACTTTATCATTTACACAGGCCTACTGCCATTTGATCCTGCCATTTGCGCGACCTATGTTTTCGAGGCGCTTTTGAATTGACACTCAAAATAATGGGGTGCTAGACTCCAAAATTGTTTTGGCACTGGACCGATTATGATTACTGTCATTACTTATTCTAAGGAAAACGGATACCGTCTTTTAGAAAAGACGGCGCTTTCCCATCGGGTCAGTGATGAAAAACACGACCTGATCTGGATTGATTTTGAAAGCGCTTCCCCCGAAGAAGCCACGCTGCTTTCCAGCTATTTTGATTTTCATCCGCTGGCAATCGAAGACTGTATTGCTGAAACACCGCTCCCTAAAGTGGACGATTTCGGAGATTATGTCTTTTTGGTGCTTCACGGGTCTCAATTGAAAACAGAAAATCAGTTTATTACAAACGAGATTAATTTTTTTCTGGGGCGAAACTATCTGGCGACCTATCATGAGACGTTCTCCCGCAGCATTCAAGAAGCGCGCGAGCGGTGTCTGAAAAACATGCCCTCCGTTGCGCGGGGCGCGGACTTTCTCCTCCACGAAATACTCGATCGTTTGGTGGATAATTATTTCCCCGTGTTGGAACGCTTTCATGAAGAGATGGAACAGATTGAGCAAGAGGTCTTTTCCAACCCGAAAAAAAATACACTCAATAAAATCGTGATGCTCAAAAAAGAGGTGACTGCAATTTATCGCACCATCTTGCCACAGCAGGAAATTCTCAATCGCCTTAGCCGAGACAGCTTCTCAGTGATTAGCAACAAAGCAACCGTCTATTACCGCGATGTCTACGATCATTTGGCTCGGATTTCGGAGTTGGCCGACTCCTACCGCGATCAACTGGGCGGAACACTGGAAGCCTACCTGACCGTTGTTTCGAATCGGCTCAATGAGGTGATGAAGGTCTTGACCATGTTCACTGCGACGCTGATGCCACTAACCCTCATTACAGGCATCTATGGAATGAACTTTGAGAACATGCCGGAGATTAAAACGCGATTTGGTTATTTTGTCGTATTAGGCGTGATGGCGGTGACCACGGCCTGCATTGTCTTTTATTTCCGAAAAAAGAAATGGCTCTAACCACCTGCGCGGTGGGCTACCTGCGGTAGGGCAATAGTGACAGCTTCCGTTGGTCGCTGTAAAACCAAGATTGATGATCGTTGAGGCGTTAAGGAAAGGGCGAAAGGTTTTTCGCCCTTTCCTTAACGCCCTTACAAATTACCCCCCGACAATCCCGGCCTTCTCTATTCGCTCAAATGCCTCAATCATTCGCTCCTTCGGACAGGTTAACGCGATTCTTATATATCCTTCTCCCGCCTCTCCAAATCCGACCCCCGGCGTTACAACAATCGCCGTTTCAGAAAGAAACCGCGCCGCAAACGCCGCCGAAGTGGTGTTTGCAGGAACGTTGACCCAGACATAAAAACTCGCCTCCGCCGAGGCCACTTTCAATCCTAATTTTTTAAGCCCGCTGACACAAACGTCTCTGCGTTCTTGATAGATTTTTCGGATCGGAGAAAGCGAAGATTCTGGCATTTCTAATGCGGCAATGCCAGCTTCTTGCACTGCTTGAAAAACCCCCGAGTCCAAATTGCTTTTAACCTTCAGCAACGCGGCAACGGCGTCTTTATTTCCCACCGCGAATCCGACTCTCCAACCGGTCATATTAAATGTCTTGGAAAGCGAATGAAACTCAATACCCACCTCCATAGCGCCGGGCACGGACAAGAAACTTTCCGGGCGATTATTATCATAATAAAGTTCCGAGTACGCAGCATCGTGGCAAATCAGAATATTATACTCGCGGGCAAAGGCAACGAGAGATTCAAAAAATGCTAAATTTGCAACAGCACCCGTCGGATTATTCGGATAGTTGATGAAAAAAAGTTTTGCGGCGCGCGCGACATCAGGAGGAATGGAAGCCAGATCAGGCAGAAAATGATTTTTCTCCAAAAGGGGAACAAAATAAGATTGCCCACCGGCAAAAAGGGTACTCGCATGATAGACCGGATAGCCCGGAGAGGTCATCAACACGACATCCCCCGGATTAATAAACGCCAATGGGGTATGGCCAATTCCCTCTTTTGATCCGATCAGCGTAGCGATTTCGCTCTCTGGATTTAATGCCACATGGAACCGATCCTGATACCATTTTGCAATGGCTTTACGAAATGAAAGCATGCCCTCGTAAGAAGGGTATTGATGATTTTTCGGATCGGCCGCAGCCTTCTGCAGGCGTTCGATGATGGGTGCGGGGGTCGACAAATCAGGATCGCCAATTCCAAGGTTAATGACATCTTTGCCTTGTCGGATCGCTTCTTGCTTCATTTTATCAATAGCGGCGAAAAGGTACGGGGGCAGATTTTTTATTCGATTTGCCAATTCAATCGTCATCGTCAAGATCCTTTCTATTAAGAAAGTCGTGATGATAGCATGAACCTCATGGCTTTCCAACATGATGAGGAGAGCCCCTAATCCGGACGTAAGGGGATATTGAGTGGGGCGTTGGAGTTGAGGGGGATGAGATAGATGTGAAGGGGGTCATATGGAGGTTGGTTC
>JBBTIN010000010.1:0-13161 GCA_038059935.1 Nitrospirota bacterium | reverse complement strand
CCACCTGATCTTTCATCAGGGCGATCAGCGGGGAGATGACGAGGGTCAGTCCGTCGAAAACCAATGCGGGAAGTTGATAGCAAAGCGACTTTCCCCCACCGGTGGGCATAATAACCATGCTGCTTTTTCGGGAGAGCAGGTGCGTAATGATTTCTTCCTGAAGGGGACGAAAGTGATCGTACCCAAACTGGGATTTCAGAAGAGACCGTATGGCGTCCAACGTGTTCATCGTAAGAAAGTGGGAAAACCCTCTTGGATAAAGGGCTCCAAACAGGTGAAACCTTATTAAACAGGAGAAACTAAGGGGATGATACAAAAAATGGTGCCATGATTCAAGTACGATGTATCCGTGACAAGGAACTTTTTGTGTCTTTGCATTTAAGGGTGGCCGGTGATATGATTAATTCGTGTCGCAGGCAGAAAAAATCAAGGAGGAAATAGGCTGGCTGAAGCTTGTGTTTGTTGGGTTTCTTGCTATTGATGTCTCTTTGGTTGGCTGGCTTGCCCAGCACTACAACGCTGCAGGCATTGTCCTTGTGACGTTGGCAGTCATGGCCATTGTTGCTGTTACTGCTGTTCTTATTGCAGTCAATCGCTCTGCGTTCAAACGCATGGCAAAACTGGAGAACCTATAATGGTTTGGTTCGTCGTTATTGCTGTTGTCGTGTTCATTGGCGGGCTGCTTATTGTCGCCTACGATGCCACCACCATGTCCAGCAAATAGTCCAACAACACCAAACTCGGATGCGAAAAAAACGTGCCCAAGTCGTTGGAACGTTGGTCTATAGCCTTCCATTTTGATTGCTTGCCCTGCTGGCTGCAACCCTTCCCAATTTGTATTCGGATTATATTACATTTGAGATGGCGCAATTTTGAAAGTTGCGATCAATTGTATCTTTATGAGAGAATCCAAAAATTATCAATCTTTTTTTAGGAGTATAGCGTAAATGCAAAAAATATTTTTTTGGATGGGACTTTTCTTTTTCGTTACACTTTCTTCGTGTGCGTATGCCAACACGGACCGTCATGAAAAGGCCGAGTCTCATGACTCCCATGATGATCGTTCTGACCATGAGGAGTCGGATATGGAGGAATCTCATCCTAAAAAACCAAAGCATGCCGCCACTAAACACAAAAAAGAGAACGGTCATGGCGAATCCAAAAAACAGCATGCCGCGCACTGGGCCTACGAAGGAGAGGGCGGTCCAAAGCATTGGGGAGATCTGAAGTCGGAATTTAAGACCTGCAAAACGGGAAAGAAACAATCTCCAATTGATCTATCTCACGCCAAAACAGAGGAGCTCAATAATATTCGATTTCACTACAGGCCGTCGAAATTGAATATTGTTAATAATGGCCATACGATTCAGGTGGACTACGACAAAGGCAGTTTTATTCGCATTGATGGCGTGAAGTATGATCTGCTTCAGTTTCACTTTCATACCCCGTCGGAGCATACCATTGAAGAAGGCCGCTATCCGATGGAACTGCATCTCGTCCACAAAGACAAAAAAGGAAATTTGGCTGTGGTTGGCGTGATGATGGTCGTGGGCAAACACAATGAGAGTTTTGATACCCTTTGGGATAATCTTCCTCCGAAGGAGGGGAAGGAAAATCTTGATAAAAAAATTGACGCAAATCAGATTCTACCCGTTGGAGAACGAACCTTTCGATATTCTGGTTCTCTGACCACGCCACCTTGCAGTGAAGAGGTGCGATGGAACGTCTTTCTCTCTCCGATCTCCATTTCCAATGATCAATTCATGGCCTTCCACGACATCTTTGATAATAACAGTCGTCCAATCCAGCAGATAGGGAAACGCGTTTTATTAGAGGATTCTTCTCCATAACATGATCAATTCAAAAGCACATACATTAGGAAGACTGGTTGGAGAATCACTCCTTCGGGAAGGGCTTGTCCTTTTTTCGAAAAATCCAGAATTGCTTTGCACGAAAATTGAATCGTTTTTAAATGCCGCTTATGAGATTGAAGCAAATCTGAATACTGAAGCGAAAGCACTTCTTGAAAAATATGGACGCGATTTGGATAAAAGTCAGGTGGATGAGCACCAGATGTTTCTGATGATCAAGAAAAAATTGATTCGAGAGCGAGACTTGGTTCTGCAAAGCGATCCCACTTTGTCGGCGGACGATAAAATTAGTCATCTTGCCCATCTCATTCAACTGGGAATCCGTAAAGACCCGGAGTGTGACACTAAAAATGAAAATGCCCTATTGGCCGAGGTCAAACGAATCCTCACCATTGAAATGCAACAGGAGGAGTCGATTCAAATCGAAGTCAGAAAGCGACTGTCTCACTATAAGAAGACGGTTCTCGAAGGAACCCCCGAATGGGACATTCTTTATCAAAGAACGGTTTCGGAATTGATGCGGAAAAAAGGGCTGGATTCTGCTTAACGCTCACCGAATCGTGGATCCCCAAAACCAAACAGTAAAAAGCCATCCACTTAAGATGGTCTTGTCTCAATATTATTGGCAGAGGGACATCTCATAATAATTAACTGCGATGGGGGGCAGTTATGTTACAATGAGCTTGTGAAACGAAATGGTTTGTCGGAGACAAGCAATGAAACGCCCTCTTTTGTTAATGATTTGTGTCTTTTTTTTGACGGCCTGTGGGGGCGGGGATAGCCCCCCTGCGCCAACTCCCCCTCCTGCGCCAATTTTTCATCCGATCACTTCCGATGGCGAAGGTTTTTTCTCAACATCCACAAAAAAGCTATTCATGAATTGGAGTGCTGTCTCCGGGGCAACTGCGTACCAACTTTTTGAGGATAACGGGACAGGGACAACATCTACACAAGTGGGTATAAACATACCCGCGCCAATAACCAGCACCGAGCTTCCAAATATTGAGGTTGATACATACGGTTGGCAAAAAACAAAATATACGGTTAAGGCTTGCGCGAGTGGTTTATGCAGCGTTTTTTCCAATGAACAGACCGCATTATCCGCCATGGTCAGCGCAATTCCCTATATCAAGGCATCCGATACAAATGCGAAACATTCTTTTGGAGCGAGTATCGCCTTAAGCGGGGACGGCAATACATTGGCGATTGGGGCATCGGGTGAAGACAGCGAAACCACCACAATCACTGGTGCCGTCTATCTTTTCACTAAAGTCGGAACCACATGGGCACAGCAGCAGGTTCCTCTTAAAGCCTCTAATGCAGAAGCAGGCGACCAATTCGGTCATGCGGTTTCACTCAGTCATGATGGTCTTACATTGGCCGTTGGTGCGATTGGGGAGTCCAGTGCAACCACCACAATCAATGGTGATCAGGCCGATAATACGGCCACGGCTTCCGGTGCCGTCTATCTTTTTAGTAGAACGGCAACCACAACATGGGCACAGCATACTTATCTCAAAGCCTCTAATGCAGACGAAGACGACCGCTTCGGTCATGCGATTTCATTAAGCCGTGATGGGAATACGCTCGCTATTGGTGCAACAGGTGAGTCCAGCACAACCACGACAATCAATGGCGATCAATCTGATAACGGTGCTTCTAATGCGGGCGCCGTCTATCTTTTTACTAAAGTCGAAACGACATGGACACAGCAGGCTTATCTTAAAGCATCTAATGCAGAGGAGGGGGACTTCTTTGGGGGTGCAGTTTCATTAAACGGTGATGGGCATACGCTTGCCGTAGGCGCAGCAAACGAAGCCAGTGCTTACAGTGGGATAAATTCCACAGGGCAGTCAAGTGACGGGGCTTCTAATGCGGGTGCCGTCTATCTTTTTGTTCGGAGTGGAACGACCTGGTCACAACAGGCCTATATCAAGGCTTCGAACCCAGACGCAGAAGATCAATTTGGTAATTCTCTCTCTTTAAGTGCCAATGGGAATACGCTTGCCGTAGGTGCAACGGGGGAAGACAGTGCTGCCAGCGGGACAAGAAATGGAGCAAATACCGACGGCCAGGCAAGTGACCTGGCTGATGATGCGGGTGCCGTCTATATTTTTGCCCGAGCAGGAGTTGACTGGTCACAGCAATCCTATATCAAGGCCTCTAATCCGGCGACTCAGACGGTCACTGATACGGGGGTGGAATATATCGGGGGAGGAGCATTGGGTTCCTCTGTTTCTTTAAGTGTCGACGGGAATACACTTGCAGTCGGAGCGACGGGTGAAAAGAGTAATGCCGTTGCGATCGGGGGTAATCAAGAAAACGACGAGTCTGATGGCAGTGGTGCGGTCTACCTTTTTAACCGTTCTGCTGATGCAACGTGGTCACAAAAAGCCTACATCAAAGCCTCTAATACGGAGCTGGATGCTGGCGAGGCTCCGGGTCAAGCGGATTCATTCGGGGTCTCGGTCTCGCTAAGTGGTGATGGAAAGATGCTTGCGGTGGGGGCAAATGGTGAGGACAGCAATGCCTTGGGTATCAATGGGGATATCATGAATAATGGTGCTATTGATTCGGGTGCAGTCTATCTTTATTGAGGGCACTTCTAAAAACCGACTGCGCGGGCAGACCGCTCGTGACGGTTTTTAGAGGTGCCCATAACAAGGATCATTCAATGTAAATTTCAATATCGGCTGACGCAGCAAGGCGGGCAAGATATTCCTTCACCTTAATGGCCTCTTTTTCTTTTTCTAAAATTTTACGAATCGTTTCCTCCACCCCGTTGATCTCTTGCCCACTTTGTTCAAATTCGGATTGATGCTGCTGGTGATATTGCCGAATCTCGGCATCCGTGACGAAAACAAAAAAGGCAATTCGATCCTGAAGGAGGCGCTTCACCCAAAGTAAATTCAGAACTTCTCTACGCAATTCATCCAACGTCATATCGGTTTCCTTCAGACCCTTTTCAAATGCTGTCTGATCTTGAAACCGCTTCTGAACCATTTCCATCTCGAAATCAATCGCTTTTTCCGATGGCGGCTCCAAGATAAATTGCCTTGCCTCAAGAAGCAACAGTTGATGCTGCACCCGTTTTTGAACGGCCTCGCGCGAGGGGAGGGATGTTGGGATCGCTGCGGTCTCTTCTCGCAGGGGCAACGTGCCTTGCGAGGGTCGTCCCCCAAAAAAAAGTTGATCGCGCCTTAGATCAGATAAGAAAATAATCTGTTTGTTGACGACGGCAACAATTTGTTCGGCCAGAGCAGGGGAAGAAGAACCCACTTCGGCATAAACACCCTGATCATTTGGAAAGAAAAGAAAAAGGAATAAGAAAACCAAAAGGCGCATTAGTCAGAGGTCAGAACAACATAAGAGCCGGTTACAAAATCGTGCAACGCCCGTTTATGTTTTCCAAAGATTGCGATTAAAAAGCCAACACCGCCTAAAAAACCAAACGAAAAAAGATACCCAATAGACCGCAAAAGGGCATTGCCATGCGAAAGCAAAACCCCATCTTTATTGACAACTTTAATTCGAATAATCCGCTTGGCCGGGGTCTGCCCAGACTGCGCATGAAAAAACGCAAAATAACCGATCACCAGAACAAACCAAATCGCGCCAAACGGCTCCATCAGATCGGGAGAAAAATCCCATCCATTGGAGAGATAAATCCCGAACAATCCAAAGAGGGCCAGAATAAGATATAAAAATCCAATAAACATAAAGTCTATTAAAAATGCAATAAAACGGCGCACGAAACCGGCTGAATGGATTTCATAGGGAAGAAGCGGTAGGGGCGAACGGCCGTTCGCCCCTACCGCTTCACCCACAACGTCTTGGGAGGGCACGTTGCAACGTGCCCCTACAGATTCTAGAACGTCCGACTGTAAGGGCACGTCGCAACGTGGCGATACCGTTTCAGATTCGGGATCGTCAGGTTTTTGTTTTTCTGTTTCAGAGGGTTCCACTTTTTTTATTTTCCGATTTCATATTGTAGAATCGAAAGCGCGGCAAGCGTTGCCGTTTCCGCCCGAAGCAGCCTTCTTCCCAACGATACCGAAATGTATCCCTTTTCAATCGCTTGGTCAACTTCTTCCTTTGCCCATCCCCCTTCCGGCCCTATTAAAATGGCCAATGTCGCTGCGGTCGCAGTTTTTTTAGATTGAATGGCCGTGCGCAAACTGGAAAAAGAAGGCTCCTTTTCCCAGAAAAACAACTTAAAATTAGCCGCTTGGGTCTGCTCTAAAAATGAAGAGAACTTCATGGGGGGATCAATTTGCGGAATTTCAAATCGTTCAGATTGCTGTGCCGCCTCTTTTGCGATCTCAAACCATCGCTTTTGTTGCCGGGCGATCTTATCATTTTGAATCTTAACAACCACGTGACGCGTCATTAAAACGGATATGCAATCGGCCCCAAGCTCCGTCCCCTTTTGTATCGCCCAATCGGTACGATCCCCTTTTAATAAGGCGATGCCTAAATGAATGCGCGGCGTTGATTGCAAACGACTTTCTAATTTGGATTCGATCTTTGTTTCCAGACCCTCCCCAATGCGGCCGATGATTTTTACTTTGTAGCCGTTTCGTTCTTCATCAACCAGCGTGAGGGAGTCCCCGGTTTGGTAGCGCAACACATGGAGCAAATGGTGAGACAACGGAAGGGGAATGGTGATTGTATCCCCTGAACGGTTTTCGTTATTGATAAAATAAAATGGCATATCCTGTAGTGGCAGGGGCTCCCCGCCATCATGCCCTACTCAAACAGATTTTTTACTTTCTCAAAGAAAGGAGGCGTATCGGAAAGGGGGGATGCCCCGCCTGAAATTTTATCGTATTCTTCCAGCAGCGACCTTTGCGCCAACGTGAGTGTCGTCGGAATTTCTACTCGGATTTTTACAATCTGGTCCCCAATCTGATATCCCTTGAGGCTCGGGAATCCTAACCCTTTTAGACGAAATATTTTTCCGTTTTGTGTCCCGGGAGCAATCTTAAGATCAGTTTTCCCTTTGATCGTGGGGGCAGAAACCGTTCCACCGAGTATCGCTTTTGTAAAACCGATCGGGATGTCACAAAGAATATCGGAGCCCTCTCGAACAAAATGCGGATGCTCCGCAACAGTAAGGAGCACATAAAGATCGCCGGGCGGGCCGCCAAAAGTCCCCGCTTCTCCTTCGCCGGTGACCCGAAGCCGAATCCCATTATCTACGCCAGCAGGGACCTTCACGGAGATCGCCTTGTCACGCGCGATTCCTCCTTCGCCCAGACAGATTGTGCAGACCTCTTTTACGATATGTCCCTCGCCGCGGCATGCAGAACAAGTGCGACTGACAATAAATGGCCCCTGCTGCATGCGAATCTGGCCGGCCCCTTTGCAGGTTCCACAAGGTTTTGTCCCAGCCTGTTTTCCCCCCTTTGCACCAGTTCCATCGCACTTGGCACAAGATTCCCGACGACGGACTTTAACCTCGACTTCTTTTCCAAAAAGGGCATCCTCAAACGCAAGTGAAAGGTCGTATCGCAGATCGTTTCCCGGCTGTCCGCGTCTGCCCTTTCCTCGACGGGTTGTGCCTCCAAAAAATTCTTCGAAGATATTACCAAAGACGTCGGATGGATCAAACCCGCCCATTCCGCCGCCAAAGCCGCCCGCGTTTCCATCCGCACCGGCTTCTCCATAGAGATCATATTTGCGACGTTTCTCGCCATCACTCAAGACGCTGTAAGCGGCGTTAATTCCCTTAAATTTCTCCTCCGCCTCTTTATTTCCTTGATTTTTATCGGGATGGTACTTCAAGGCCATCTTGCGATAAGCCTTCTTGATTTCTTCCTCGGAGGCGTTTTGTGCGACCTCCAGTGTTTCATAATAAGCGCGTGATGCCATGTCGTTAAACTCTGCAATCAATAACGGGTGGCTGAACGAAAACTCCAACTTTTGTCATTTCGACCAAAGGGAGAAATCTATTACCTCAATGTTATCAAGCTATTAAGATTTCTCACTCCGTTCGAAATGACAGAGAAAGGATATTTCCGTTCAGCCACTAACTATTTCTTATCCGCCTCTTCAAATTCGGCATCCACAACATTCTCATCCTCTTTTTTAGGATCAGAAGCCGTATTCGCACTTTGTGTTTCCGCGCCGGAAGCCCCGCTTGTTGCCGCTTTTTTATACATCGCTTCGGCAATCTTGTGCGAGGCATTTGAAAGCTCGGCAATCGCCGATTGAATCTCTTTGAGGCTATTGACCTCCAACGCCTTCTTGCAGGCCGCCAGTTTTTCTTCGACGAGAATTTTGTCTTCTGGTGCCGCGTCAGCAAATTCCTTGAGCGTCTTTTCCGTGCTGTAAATTAAATTATCGGCTTGGTTTCTCACCTCAATCAATTCCTTCTTTTCTTTATCTTCCGCAGCATGAGATTGACTCTCTTTAACGAGCCGATCAATCTCCTCCTTGGAAAGCCCCGATGAGGCCGTAATCCGAATGGACTGCTCCTTTTGCGTTGCCATATCTTTTGCCGAGACATGGACAATGCCGTTGGCGTCAATATCAAACGAAACCTCGATTTGGGGAACCCCGCGCGGCGCCGTCGGAAGACCAACAAGATCAAATTGTCCTAAAATCTTATTGTCCGCAGCCATTTCTCTTTCCCCCTGAAAGACGCGAATCGTGACCGCCGTCTGATTATCAGCCGCGGTAGAAAAAGTCTGCCCCTTACGGGTCGGAATGGTCGCATTTCGATCAATAATTCGAGTAAAGACCCCGCCCAAGGTCTCAATCCCCAGCGACAATGGCGTCACATCCAGCAAGAGCACATCTTTCACCTCTCCCTTTAACACAGCCCCTTGAATCGCCGCGCCGATTGCGACCACTTCATCTGGATTCACCCCCATGTGTGGCTCTCTCTGAAAGAAATCGCGCACCATTTGCTGTACCTTTGGCATCCGAATCATTCCGCCGACCAAAACAACTTCATTAATATCCGCGGCCGTTAATCCTGCATCCACCAATGCCCTCTTGCAAGGCTCAATCGTTCTTTGAATTAGATCCTCCACGAGATGCTCCAATTTGGCGCGAGTCAATTTCACGACAAGATGTTTGGGGCCCGTTGCGTCCGCAGTAATAAACGGCAAATTAATTTCAGTCTCCTGCGAAGAAGACAGCTCGATTTTCGCCTTTTCCGCCGCTTCCCGAAGTCGCTGCAACGCCATTTTGTCTCGCTTGAGATCAATTCCGTTTTCCTTCTGAAACTCCGTGACAAGCCAGTCGAGCACCGCCATATCAAAATCGTCTCCGCCCAAATAGGTATCCCCGTTGGTGGACTTTACCTCAAAAACGCCATCGCCAATTTCCAGAATCGAAATATCAAACGTGCCACCGCCCAAATCGTAAACGGCGATTTTTTGATCCTTCTTTTTGTCCAGACCATAGGCGAGCGCGGCCGCAGTCGGCTCGTTAATAATACGAAGCACCGTCAATCCGGCAATGGCACCCGCATCCTTTGTGGCTTGACGCTCGGAATCATCAAAGTAAGCGGGCACGGTAATGACCGCTTCCGTTACTTTCTCTCCCAGAAAATTTTCCGCGTCCCGTTTTAATTTTTCCAAGATCATCGCGGAGATTTCCTGTGGAGAAGCGGGCTTTCCTTGAATCTCGACATGCGCGTCATTATTGGCTGATTTTACAATCTTATAGGGTAAACGCTTGCCTGCATCCACCACCACTTCCGAATCAAATTTTCTGCCCATCAATCGCTTAATTGAATAGACCGTATTGTTGGGATTCGTAATAGATTGCCGCTTTGCAACCTGTCCAACCAGCCGATCCCCTTTGTCGGTAATGGCGACAACCGACGGCGTCGTTCGGTTCCCTTCGGAATTGGGAATCACTTCTGGATCTCCCCCCGATACAATGGCCACACATGAATTTGTTGTTCCTAAATCAATTCCAATCACTTTTCCCATGTTTTCTCCTTACTTAAAATAGGGCGACCCGGTAGCCGACCGTGCCGGACGAAAGCCCACTACTAATGGCGATTTACAAAATTACCCCTACAAAACCAAAATACCAAGAGTAACCCTACCCATAAGTCTTGGTTTTCAGGCGCCCTAACAGGGCGACTCACTCCTGCCCCACCGCTAGGTGGCCACTTTTTTTGCAATCAACACGAATGAGGGGCGAATTAAGCGATCATAAAGCATAAACCCGCGCTGGACATCCTCCACGACCTCCCCTTCGGGTAGGTCGTCTCGTTCGACCTGTCCCACCGCTTGGTGACAGGCCGGATCAAACGACTTATTCAAACTTTCAATTGGCGTCACGCCAAAGCGATTCAGAAATGATAAAAACTGCTTGAGGACGAGATCCAGCCCTTCGATGACCTTTTCAGAGCCGTCTATTTTTTTCGCATGTGACACAGCCCGATCCAGATCATCCAAGACAACCAATGCCTCTTTCAAGATTTTCTCGTTTGCAAATTTGAACTGTTCGATCTGTTCTTTTTGCGCCCTTTTTTTGTAGTTCTCAAAATCGGCGAGCAAATAACGATATTTTTCTTCCCGCTTTTGCGCCTCCTGATCTTTTTTCTCGATCTCAGCCTTTAATGCGAGGAATTCAGGCGATGTCTCTTCTTCTTTGCTGGAAATTTCATCATCTGTATCCAAATGAAACACCCCGCCCTCATCTGCACAGAGATTCATCTCTTTTTCCATATCTTGTAGATCAGACATTCCCCCGCCCTCCCCTTTGAGCCCCTTTTGAATTTAGATTATAGATAAGCAGTAAACCCTCCAAAGTCAAGGTGGGATTGATCATTGAAATTGCTTTACAAAGCGGCGCGACCAAATGAGCCAGTCCGCCGGTTGCAATCACTTTTGGCGCGGCTTTCAGCTCTTTTGAGATTAAGGCAATCATTTCGTTGACCATACCGACGTGGCCGAAAATGAGGCCAGATTGCATACCGGCTTGTGTGTTTTTTCCAATGACATTTTTGGGGATAACCCATTCGACCTTGGGCAGCTTGGCCGTATAAGAAAAAAGGGCTTCCGACGAGATGATCAGTCCAGGCGCGATGGCGCCGCCTAAGTATTCTCCCAATTTGGAGAGGACACAAAATGTGGTTGCCGTTCCAAAATCAATGATAATGGCTGGGCCTCCAAAACGATGAAAGACCAAAGCGGCATTCACAATCCGATCCGCGCCCACCTCTTCAGGCCGATCATATTTGAGTGTAATGCCCGTTTTGGTTTGATGATTCGCAATAATCGGTGTGAGGGAAAAATAGTTTTGAATCATTTCTTTGAAAAGGGGGATGAATGCGGGAACCACGGACGATAAGATTGCGCCATCGAGTTTTTTAAGCGGAATTTTTTTGGAGGCCATAATATTTCTGACTAAAATGCCGTATTCATCGCCCGTTTTGTGTGATTGGGTTGCGATTCTAAATTCACAAAGCAACTTACTTTTGTGAAAGACGCCAAAAACAATATGACTATTTCCGATATCCACAGCCAGCAGCATTGATATTTCTCCTGAAAATGGAATGATGCTAACAAAGATCAAACGGCATATACAATCAATCTGGGATTAACAAAGGTTTATTTATGAAGTCCGGCGAATCCAGAATCTGGGTTTCATCTTTTATACGCTTGAATCCCATGCGGATTTATCGTACATTCCACTCCAATTAAAAAGCACCTCTAAAAACCGATTGCACGACTCATGTCAAAAATAATTACCCACAAAGAAGCCTTTTTAAATCTCCGCAATCAGATTGATTTTTACTTGCGATGCCAATTCAAATGGAGTCGCACGATTTCTGATAAACACCCGACCCCGCCGGAAGACCACAGGCTGCATCAAACAGTCAAAGAATTCTTGGCACTCTTTGACTGGCAAGTCATACTGGATCGTATAAAACCCCAAGCACAACTGGTTATCGCCGATATTGGCGCACGCAATTTTGCACTTGCGCCCATCTTGGATCGTCATTTTAGGACGTTGGGGCAAGCCCCTGAAATTCATGGTATTGAAATAGATGCTTATCGGCGATTGGTCAATTTTTATACCCGCGCCGATTACGGATACTACTATGCGAAGACCATTCCGTCCGGAGTATTCCACCCGGTTGATTTTTTAACATGGCGCCGACCGCTTCATATCGGTTTTTTGCTCAATCCGTTTGTTACCCGCGAGGCACTTTTGGCTTGGGGGCTTCCCCTTTGTGCATTACAGCCGGAGAAAATATTTCGTCATCTGTTTGAATTATTAAAACCCCAAAACGGCATGGCGGTATTGAGTAATGTAGACGATGACGAGATTGACATCTCACACGAAATTGCGAAGCGCGTTGGGTTTCGACTGGGGGAAATCAAACGATGGGAGCCGGTGAAACCCGATAACGATCAGCCGCGATATGGAACGATTTTATATACGACCTAATGCCCTTTTACGCTGGGTGTGGCTGGCATGGGGGGAAGCGGCGGCGGTTTTTTCTCCTGCAACGTTTTAACCACTAAAATATCAATCCGACGATTCTTAGCCCTTCCTTCTGGCGTATCGTTACTATCAATTGGGTGAAATTGGGAATACCCCGCAACGGAAAATTTTTCTGGAGGCATCTGGTTTTGCTCCACAAAATAACGCATGATCGCCATGGCCCGCGCAGTAGACAATTCCCAGTTAGACGGATAAGCCGATGTGCTAATCGGAATATTATCGGTATGTCCTTCAATTTGAATATTATTCGGCATGTCCTTTAGCAACTCTGCCGTTTGATCCAGTGTTCCCTTAAAACCCTCGTTAATCGCCGCCCTCCCCGCTTCAAAAAGGGCCTCATCTGGAATTCGAATCACAACGCCTTGTTCCACCTTATGGACACTAGAGCCTTTAATTCCCATCTGCTTGACCCCTTTTTGAACATTTTGGTACATCGGCTCGAATGAAAAAACTGCGGGGTTCCCGCCGGCCGGAGTCAAGGCAATAACATTCTCCTGTGCGGACGATTTTTGTTCAAAAGAGTTAAACGCCTTCTTAATTCCTTCAATCATCTCCGTCGGCGGCGGGTTATCCCGCTTCAACGCCCAAAGCGCCACAAACACGGCGAACAGCAGCGTAATAAAATCGGCATAAGAGATCAGCCAGCGTTCCAGATTTTCATGTGCAGGATGTTTATGTTTTTTCGCCATAAAGGTTAAACCCTCATTATACCAACCACCCCTAGCCCCTCCTTATAAGGAGGGGGAGTTTGCAAGGGCTACGACTTCGCGTTTCAGACCGACCAACGGGAGGGCTCACTCCTCGCAGG
>JBBTIN010000009.1:0-12370 GCA_038059935.1 Nitrospirota bacterium | reverse complement strand
CAATATCCAAGAGGGCTTCCAAGCTTTTTTAAACTCCTATCTCTGTTTTAGGGCCTAATCTGGACGTAAGAGGTTTTGGCGAGGTGGCATCGGGTGAAAACGGCTGGAGACAGGTTTGGAGGAAGGTCTTGTTTTTTAATAGAAGGCATCCATGCGAGGAAGACGGCTTTGAGTCGAACGAATTTTTGGAGCGTGTTTTTCTGTTGGGGGTGCGACCCCTGCGAGGGGCAATCCGGATAATTTGCGGATGGCGTATTTTCGATGAAACCTCCGACGCGACAGAACGCGTCGAGGATTGCTTTCTTATTGGCAGTATCTGCCGTTTTGTACCGAGAATAGATGGCCTTGAAATAGTCCCATTTTGATTGTTTGCTCATACGGTAACCCTCCCCAATTGGTATTCAGATCGGGTTACATTTTACATGTCCCGACGACACTCCCTAGGGTTACATTCTAGGGTTACATTTTAGATGGCGCGATTCGGGGTGAAGCAATTGACGCTAAAATATGCTAGAATGCCCGCGTTTCAGAGAGAGGGTCTTATGAAAATTGATGAAAATCAGGTATTAGAAGTTTCTAAATTGGCCAGGCTCGCCATCACATCGGATGAGATGAAAAAGTTCTCGGAACAGTTAAGCGGCATTCTGACCTATGTAGAAAAACTGAACGAGTTGAACACGGAAGGCATCGAACCGACATCGCATCTTTTACCCTTATCAAATGTCTTTCGGGAAGATTGCGTTGCCCCGTCCCTTCCAACAGATGCCGTTTTGCAAAACGCGCCTGAAAAAGAAGAACCTTTCTTTCGGGTGCCAAAAATTATCGAATCGCAAATATAAGGAGTGACATGCTTCGCGTTTTGTTAAGATCAAAAATTCATCGGGCAACGATCACCGAGTCCGATCTCAATTATGAGGGCAGTATCACGATTGATCAGGACTTGATGGACGCGGCACAGATGTTCCCCTATGAACAGGTGATGATCTCCAATCTGAATAATGGCGAGCGGTTCGCGACTTATGTCATTCCCGGCAAAAGCGGCTCCGGGGCGATTTGCTTAAACGGCCCGACCGCGCGAAAAGGGGTCGTTGGGGATCGCGTAATTATTTTTTGTTATGCGCATTATAATGAAATAGAGATTAAATCGTTTAAGCCGATTGTCGTTGCGGTGGACGACAAAAACAAAATCACGAGTATTAAAGACTCAATCCATTAAGGACGATTCCCATTGGACTTTATCCATCAAACCGTTCACGCGTTGCGTGATGCGGTCATTCAAAAAAAAGTTTCCGCACGTGAATTAACAGAAGCCTTTCTGCGTCGTATCAAGGCAGTGGATGGGAAGATTGCCGCTTACAATACGTTGACTCCCGAAGCAGCCCTCACACAAGCGGATCAGATAGATTCGGCCATTTCTAAAGGAGAACCGGTTGGGCCATTGGCCGGGGTTCCGATCGCGCTGAAAGATAATCTTTGCACCCATGGCATCAGGACGACTTGCTCCTCGAAGATGCTCGAAAATTTTGTACCGCCGTATGACGCGACGGTGGTGACCCGATTAAAAAATGCCGGTGCGATTTCTCTGGGCAAGACCAACATGGACGAATTTGCGATGGGCTCATCCACCGAAAATTCCGCGTTTGAAAAGACCCGAAACCCGTGGGATACTTCGCGCATTCCGGGCGGTTCCTCCGGCGGATCCGCAGCAGCAGTTTCCGCGTCGGAAGCCGCCGCAGCGTTAGGCTCCGATACCGGCGGCTCCATTCGTCAGCCCGCCGCCTTGTGTGGTGTCTATGGATTAAAGCCCACTTATGGCCGCGTTTCGCGATACGGCCTCATTGCCTTTGCCTCCTCGCTCGACCAGATTGGGCCGATCACGCGCGACGTCACCGACATGGCCTTACTGATGAATGTCATTGGCGGACACGATCCAATGGATACCACTTGTGTGAATTTGCCGATGCCCGATTTCACTCGAAACCTTTCTGATAGCATCAACGGGCTCCGCATCGGTATTCCCAAAGAGTATTTGATTAACGATGGGGGCGTGGATTCTGATACGGCGGCCGCGCTCACCGCTGCCATTTTGCAGTTTGAAAAGTGTGGCGCAAAGATTATCGAGACGTCGTTGCCGCATAGTGAATATGCCGTTTCCGTCTACTATCTTTTGGCGACGGCGGAGGCCAGCTCCAATTTGGCGCGTTACGATGGCGCACGATATGGGTATCGCGCCAAAAATACCAAAGACTTGTTAGAGATGTATATGAAAAGTCGTCAGGAGGGGTTTGGCCCGGAAGTAAAGCGCCGAATCATGTTGGGCACGTATGCCCTTTCCTCTGGATATTACGATGCGTATTACAAGAAGGCGCAACAGGTTCGAACACTCATCAAGAAAGATTTTGACGAGGCCTTTCAAAATGTGGATTTGATTTTGGCACCCACCACGCCCACGCCGGCGTTTCGGTTTGGGGAAAAAACGGACGATCCGATGGCGATGTATCTTTCCGATATTTTTACGATTTCGGTGAATCTGTCCGGGATTCCCGCGCTTTCCCTGCCCTGCGGTTTTTCGAAGGGTGGCCTGCCGATTGGGCTGCAATTATTGGGAAAGCCTTTTGACGAAGAAACGATTTTAAAAACGGCGTATCAATTTGAACAGCAAACTGATTTTCATGAAAGGAGACCGACTCTCGTATGATCTATTTTGCGTATGGTTCTAATATGGATGCGTCCCAGATGCTGGGGCGTTGTCCCGGAAATGAAATTGTGGGTGCGGCTTGCCTTACCCATTATACGTTGACGTTTACGCGGTGGTCGCGTTCTTGGAACTCTGGAACGGCCGATATTATTCCAGAGAAGGGAAAAGAAGTTTGGGGAATTCTGTACGATTTAACGTTGGATAATTTAAGACGATTGGATCGGTTTGCCGACTACCCCACGTCGTATGTCCGTCAAGATGTGTTGGTCAAGCAGGGCAAGGAAATCATTCCGGCGTTTACGTATGTTGCGATTCGGCAGGGGGCATTTGCGCCGTCAAAGGTTTATCTCAATAAAATGATTGTTGGCGCGTCGGGCAAGGAAATTCCCGCTAAATATATTGATTTCTTGAAGGCGATAGAAACGCACGATTAAGATGAAATCCGTTTTAGAAAAATACATCCCAGTGATTGGCCTTGAAGTGCATCTTCAGGTTTTAACGCAATCCAAACTCTTCTGCGGTTGCGCCACTTTGTTTGGACAAGCACCCAATAGTCACGTCTGCCCCATCTGCTTGGGGCTTCCCGGCTCGTTGCCGGTGTTAAATGGTCTGGTCGTTGAGCAGGGAATCAAAATGGCACTGGCCACCCATTGTCAAATTGCGCCACTCGGACGATTCGCACGAAAAAATTATTTTTATCCCGACCTTCCAAAAGGCTATCAGATCTCCATGTACGAACTGCCACTGGCCGAACGCGGATTTGTCGAAATTGAAGTCAATGGCATCGTGAAGAAAATTGGGCTAACCCGCATTCATATGGAAGAAGACGCGGGGAAAAATATGCATGAGGGGATTGCTGGAAAAAGTCATGTAGACTTAAATCGCGCCGGCGTGCCGCTGCTTGAAATGGTTAGCGAGCCGGATATCAGAAGCCCAGAGGAAGCCGCCGCCTATTTGAAGAAATTGCGTGAGATTGCTGTTTATACGGGCGCGTCCGATGCCGATATGGAAAAGGGGAATTTACGTTGCGATGCGAATATTTCTTTGATGCCCATTGGTGGAACGGTGTTTGGCACGCGCGCCGAAATTAAAAACATGAATTCGTTTCGTTTTGTTCAAAAGGCATTGGAATATGAAATAGAGCGACAAGCCGACATTTTAGACGACGGGGGAAAAGTGGTTCTGGAGACACGGCTTTGGGACACCAAACGGGGCGCGACGTTCTCCATGAGAAGCAAAGAAGCCGCGCACGATTATCGTTATTTCCCTGAACCCGATCTCGTTCCACTCCAAATCAGTGTGGCGTGGATTGACGCGGTTCGGAAAAAAATGCCAGAGCTCGCTGACTCAAAACGGGAACGGTTTATTCGTGATTATCAGATTCCCGAATATGACGCGATTGTTTTAACAGCCTCACAAGCGCTGGCCGATTTTTTTGAAAAGGCCATTTCCGTCTACGGACAAAATAAAGAGAAGGCAAAGGTCATGAGCAATTGGATCATGGGTGCGCTGTTGCAAGAATTAAAAAACGATCATAAAGAGATTGAAGAAATTTTATTTAAGCCGGAAGATTTGGCCACCTTGCTGACGATGATTGATGATGGAACGATTAGCGGAAAAATTGCGAAGAGTGTTTTTGAAGACATGTATAAAACGGGGGCGTCTCCCAAAATCATTGTGCAGGAGAAGGGGCTCGTACAAGTGAGTGATGAAGGCGCATTAGAGAAAATCATTGATGAAGTCGTATTGGCCAATCCAAAGGAATTAGCCGGTTTCAAAGAAGGGAAGACAAAATTAATGGGGTTCTTTGTGGGAGAGATCATGAAGAAAACACAAGGAAAAGCCAATCCTGCAAAAGTGAATGAACTGCTGAAGAAAAAACTAAATTGATTGAAAGTGGCCATGCGCACCCTCATCTTTCTTTTAATTCTACTACAAACGGTTTTCTCTCCTGCTGTCGTTTCCGCCGAGCAGACTAATAATCCCAGCGTCCGCCCACACCTTATTTCTCCTCATCGGGCAGAGCATATTTTGCATGGGGATCGGACCGGCGGTGGCCATCTCTGGCCCGGTCGTCCCGGCAAAACCCCTTTTCCAAAAAATTGGTCTGAAGAAAAGATTCTTCATGAAATTTCTAATATTGCAACCGATCCGCAGATCCATTCTGTTGACGCAAAGATGGGACGCACAACCAAAGAGGGCGTCAGAGATGGCGTCAAGATACGCGTCGTGATGGAGTCGAAAAGTCGAGGCGGCGGGGTTGTAACGGGATACCCGCTCAATCTAAAGAGAAACAGACAATAGAGAGACCTACAATGAACGAATCCGACGAATATTACGAACAGATCGAATCGTTATTGTGGCAAGCGGCCGATACGGTACAAGAGTGCCTTTCAGAAGAAGAATATCAGTTGGCGATTGAGTTTCTTGAGCAGGGCGAATACGGACTGGCGTCGGATGAACTCCATGCCGTGGTGATGGATAAAAATATGGAATACCCGGAAGCCTTGAAAAGCGCGCGAACGATCATGGGCATTGGGTAAGACGCTGCTGTTGCGTATAATAGGGGTGGGAACAAGACTTGAACTGTTGAGGTTAGGCGTTCGCCTCCGTGCGCTTTGCCTTGCCGTGATTCAAACAAAATCGTATACTATCCGACATGACTAAAACAACACATCATCAAATTCGTTCATTGAAAGCGACGCTTATCATCATCGGCTCTTTTTTTGTTTTCGGCTGCACGATGAATCTTTCTCAAAAATCGGAACTCCTGACCCTCTCTCATACCGACGAAGCCATTGTGGAATATGCCGATAATACGACCGATACCATTTACGATCCGTTATTGCTCCTAAAACGCGGAGAAGCGTTTCGTGTGAAAGAAGATTATCCCAGAGCGGCAACCGAATATGCCCGTTTCCTAGAGCTACACCCAACACATCGAATGGCTTCTTTTGCGCAATACTTCCTCGCAGAATCTTATGCACAGCAAGTCGACACCACCGATCGGGACCCCGAATCGGCACGCCACGCGCTTTATGCCTTTCATCAAGTGGTGACAAAATATCCGGATAGCGTCTATGCCAAAGACGCAGAGAAGAAAATTGCTGGGTTGATGGTGCACGAGATGGAATATCAGTTTCGTATCGGCTATTTTTATTACAAAAAAAAGGCCTATCCCGCGGCCATTGCCCGATTTGAAAATCTGATCAGGGAGGCTGCCCATGGAGAGATCACAGAAAAGACACTCTATTACTTATCGCTTTCCCACCATCAAAGTGGAAATCGTGAACAGGCAAAAGCAATCTTACTGCAATTACAGACGGAATATAAAAATTCTTTATATTTACAAAAAGTTTTGTTTTAGTGGTGGTCTGAACGAAAACGCCACTTCCCGTCATTCCTGAATGCTTCTATCGGGATCCAGAATGTAAAGCAGAAACAAACCACTGGATTCCGGCTTAAACATTGCCGGAATGACGAACTTTTTCGTCGCCTTAGATTGCTCGCTGCGCGCGATATACTATTGGAAGCGCGCGTTTTGTCCAGAGGTCTCCAGCCACTTTTGGTATCCCTTCATGTACCCCTCCACAACGAAATGCGCTAAGCCCACCATCTTCGTATATTGTTTCAAATAGCCAAAAAGATAAACCGGCGCCGGGAAACCGTGATAGTTATTGCTTTCAATAAACTCCAAATAATTGATACTAATTCGAGTCTGGTCCGCAATCTCTGAAAGCGGGATCCCCTGTTTTTCACGAAACACTTTTAAGATTTTCCCCTCGATGATGCCGTGCTCATCCGGTTCGATTTTGATTGGCGCATCAGGCACAACAGGCGTAACCGGTTCCGGCACTTTCTGCATATTGATTTCAACGGAAGCGAGAACGGAAGGTTCCGGCGCTTTCTGCACATTGATTTCAACAGAAGGGAGAACCGAAGGAAGCGGGGCAGCGTTCACTTCATAAACAGGGGGCGGAGGAGCCATCGCGGTAACCATCGCCTTCAGGGGTACCAATAGGGGTTCTGCAATGGGAGCCGTCTGTTTTCCCAAGGCCTGATCATATTTTCGCCGGTTTTCTGGGTGATTTAGAATCTGATAAGCCTCTTCAATCTTATCTAAAATAGTGCCGCGTTCGGCAAAATCAAACAAAGAGTAGCTGCCCAGCGCCCCCTGACTATACGTTATTTTTGCAAACTCGTACGCCTTTTGAATTTCTCCCCACGTGGCCTGGTAGGGCACCTCCAAAATTTGATAATAATCCTGATGCTCCAGACGCTCTAACATGATGATTGCTACATCCTTAAGATCGCGTCTAATTTTAATTCGTCCCGACTAATCAAGTTTGAGACCACCTGATTCAAGCATCGCACGGCCGGCGCGTAGGGACGTTCTAAAATGAGCGGGGTTCTTTTCTTGGTGGCCATCCAGACATAATCGTCATATTCAATATAACCCACGTAATCCACCTTAATCCCAAAATATTTCGCGCACGCGCTGCGCATCGAGAATCCCAGCGTCATATCGTCCCGAGAGCGCACCTGATTCACAATGATGCGTGGAGAAAACGAGAGGACGGATTCTTTCATCTTCTTTCCCATTTCTTCATCCACGGAGGCAATATGATCCATCAAGTCATGCGGGGTCCGAATCCCATACTCGTTTTTATCATTCATCGCCGAGGTAATCAACGCCTTCATCTCTTTATTTTTTGTCATTGTTTTGAAGCGACGATAAAACGCGCTTTTGATAAAACGATAGGCGTTTTCAATCGAGGTGGGTTCCGGCAAGACCGATAAAATGCCGGTGTCGGCGGACAGAAAAAAATCAAGCAGTGTAAATCCCGTTCCCGCGCCCAAATCCAAAATAATATGCTCAAATGGAAGCTGATGAAGCTGCCGAATCAAGCGATTCTTTTGGCTATGCTTTGGATTCGCAATCTCCAGAAAATCGCAGGCCCCGGAGATGAGCATTAGATTGGGAAAATTCGTTGGCGTCAGCGTGTCTTCAATGGCTTTGATTTTGCCACTGACAAAGTCGGACAAGGTGACCTTCGGCTGTACACCCAGAAACGTATGCAAATTGGCGCAGCCCAAGTCGGCATCCACCAACAAAACACTCTTCCCCATCTTCGCCAACGCAACGCCCAGATTGGAGGCAATAAAACTTTTTCCCGTGCCGCCTTTTCCGCCGGCAATCGCCCAGATTTCCTTTTTAGAAGAGGACGTCCCGTCAAAAAGACCGGGCGTTTCAGAAGATTTTTTTTGGAAACTCATGCGACAGCCCTTTCTCCCCCGGCAACGATCATCCGCGAAATCTTTAATGTCGGCGCAGCCGTGCGATGATAGGGGGTCAAATCGTTCCCCACCTGTTCGATATTCATCAACATTTCTTTGAGATTCCCTGCAATGGTAATCTCTTCAACTGGGAAAGCGAGCTCTCCATTTTCAATCCAAATGCCCGCCGCCCCTTGTGAGTAATCACCAGTCACAGTATTAACCCCAAAACCAATCGTCTCGGTGAGATAGAGTCCCGATTTGACCGACCCAATCATTTCACGCGGAGCCTGCTTCCCAGGCATTAAATGAAAATTGGTGGTACCCACGGAGACCCCGCTGCCCGTTGCCCGAAAGGCGTTTCCGGTTGAAGGCAGATTCAGTTTTTTCCCGGAATAGGTATCCAGCAGATAGCTTTTGAGTATCCCCTTCTCAACAATTGTTTTTTTAATCGAAGGCAGTCCTTCACCATCAAAGGGCCTGGAGCCTAATCCCGAAGGGAGCGTCGGGTCATCCACAATGGTAATATTTTCTGAAGCAATTTTGATCCCCAATTGATCCGTCAAAAAAGAGGCCTGTTTATAGAGGGCATAACCGGAAAGCGCAGAGGCGATATGAGAAAGCAATGACGCGGCCATTTCTGGATCAAAGACAATTGGCACCGCTTGCGTCGCGATTTTTCTTCCTCGCAATCGGCGCACCGTGCGCTCGGCCGCGATCTTCCCAACGGATTCTGCCGATTCTAATTCTTTGTATTTTCGGCGCGTCGAGTACCAATAATCCCGCTGCATCTGTCCATTTTCAGAAGCGATGGGGGAGACCGATAAAGAGGACGACGCACTGTTATAAACACCGGAGAAGCCATTGGTCGCGGCATACAACCGTGTGGCTTGCGTATTGCTGATACTGCCCCCTTCGGAATTGGTAATGCGCGAATCGGCGGCAAACGCAGCGGCCTCCGCACGAAGCGCCATCTGCATTTTTTCATCCACAGACCACGCTGTCGCATCGGGATCCGAAAGGTCCAACATCGGAATTTCTTTTGCGCAGACAGACGATTCAGGCAATCCGGCGTAAGGGTCCTCCGGAGAGATTTTTGCCAACGTACAGGTATCGGTCAGCAGTTGTTCAAGCGACTTCAAAGTCAAGTCGGATGTTGAAGTGATCGCGTGACGCTTTCCAAAAAAAAGACGGAGGGTGAGACTCTTCGCGCGCGCATCGCTGATTTTTTCAATTTCTTTTAATCGCACCGCCCCTTCAAACGATTCTCCCTGTAGCACAAGAATATCGCCGTCGGACGCACCGCGTCGCTTGGCTTCGTTTAATAACTCATTGGCCTGTTGAAGAGAAAAAGACATTTTTTACGCGGTGCCTCCAACGGTGATCTCGCTGATCTTGATCGTTGGCAATCCCACGCCAACGGGAACCGATTGCCCCTCCTTGCCGCAGGTTCCGACGCCAGAATCGAGTGCTAAATCGTTGCCCACCATGACCACCTTTGTTAAGATGTCCGGGCCGTTTCCGATTAAGGTCGCCCCTTTGACGGGTGCGCCGATCTTGCCGTCTTCGATAAGATAGGCCTCGCTGGCGGAGAAGACAAATTTTCCGGAGGTAATATCCACCTGTCCGCCGCCAAAGGATGTCGCGTAAAGACCGCGCTTCACCGACCGAATAATATCCAAAGGCTCCGATTCGCCTGCGAGCATAAATGTATTGGTCATTCTCGGCATTGGATAATGGGCGTAACTTTCTCGGCGGCCGTTGCCGGTTAGGGGCATCTTCATCAATGCCGCGTTTTGCCGATCAAATAAATAGCCTTTTAATATGCCCTTTTCGATAAGCACCGTGCGCGAAGTGGGAACGCCTTCGTCGTCGCAATTGAGTGATCCACGACGCGAGGGAATGGTGCCGTCGTCAATTACCGTACAAAGATCGGAGGCCACGCGTTGGCCAATTCGGCCGGAAAAGGCCGATGTGCCTTTTCGATTAAAATCAGCCTCCAGACCATGTCCAATCGCTTCATGTAATAAAATGCCGGGCCAGCCGGAACCCAGAACAACTTCCATCGGCCCTGCCGGGGAGTCAATCGCGGAAAGATTCACCAAGGCTTGACGTGCTGCTTCTTTGGCATATTGTTGAACCTTGCTTTCTGTATCACCAGAAAGGGTTTCCAGAAAATAGCCGAAGGCATGTCGTCCACCGCCGCCAAAACTGCCGACTTCGCGGCGCCCCCCCTCTTCCGCAATGCAAGTCACATTGAGGCGCATGAGTGGCAGCACGTCTTCAGTGATCTCTCCCTTGGAGTTTAAGATTAAGACGCGTTTCACCTCGGAGGCATAAGAGGCCATCACTTTTTTAATGCGAGGGTCGCAGGCGCGTGCGATCTGATCGGCCAATTCTAAAAGCGCGATTTTTTCCTGGACGGCAATATCAATGGGTGCCGTTTCAACTGGATAAAGGTTATGTATTGGGACGTTTTTCTTGGCGATAGGAACGCGTTGATTTTCTCCGTCTTGAGCGATATGCCGAGCGGTTTTTGCGGCGATCAGCAGGTTTTCAACGGTGATGTCGTCGGAATAGGCGTAGCCTGTTTTTTCGGCTGCGACGGCTCGAACGCCAACCCCTTGTGAAATGTTTTTGGAAACTCTTTTAACGATACCTTCTTCCAATCCCACCGATTCGGAGACGCTGTATTCAAAATAAAGATCGGCATAGTCAATTTTCTTTCCCAAGACGCCGCCCATAACGGATTCCATGTTGGAGTTGGAGAGCCCGTATTGGGTGAGGAAGAAATCTTCAGGTTCTGCGGTTGACATTGGATTGGTCTCCTAAAAAGAATGCCGGATTGTAGCATATTTCATACGACGAAGGAATTGATTTTTTAGGGTTTGTTTCGGGTTTGCGTTGAGGACACGGAATCTGAAAGGTTTTGATGGATTCTTTTTTTTGAGAAGTATGGGGGGGGGGTGGGTCCATTTTGCTTTATCGGGTGGGCCTATTTTGCTTGATCATTCATAATTGAGAATTTATGAATGATCAAGCAAAATAGGTTATCAATCTGATAAAAAGTGGGTCAGCAATTCATTTTCGGGAATAAAACGACCGGCTTGCCGGATATCCCAAATCAATCTCCCGATGATTAGGGATCGTCAGAGACTGATTTCTCCCCTTCCGATCAAGGCGACGAAGTTTGACGTGACTACCGCGTTGAGACAGCGCTACAAAACCAAATTTGGAAAATATGCCAATGACCTGTTCACCCGAAAGCCGTTTTAGCTTAGGCATAAACCGGTTCAAGTTCCATCGTTACGATAAGCGTCGGGTTTTCAGCCAGTCCCAATTCAGCAAGGTCTTCTCCCTGGAGGTGTAGTTCCACTGCTTCCTGGAGGTTTCTCATTGTTTCGTCAAGGGTCTTTCCTTGCGTCACCACCGGAATCTCAACGCAGTCGGCGACATACTGAAACTCTCCTTTTCGGACAACAACCTTGACTGTATGTTGTAGCCCCATAGCGATTCTCCTTATTATTTGAGTATAGAGCGCTACAGGCCATAAATCAAGAAAGCGATCACGCCGTTGTCAGTGACAAATAGACTTGTCCGGGTTCAGATCTCGGAATCTGAAATGTTTTGAGGTACTCTTTTTTGAGAAAATGGTTTTGAGGGGGAGTCTCAATGGGAATAAAGAAGAATCACGCGAGCGAATTTAAGGCGAAAATGGGGTCATCTTTTCTTTTTCAAAGGGCATGTAACGGTAGAAAGAGGCCACGACATTTTTCCGATCGGACAAAGAAAGCATTCCAATCTTCTTGAGGATAAGGCGGTTGTCCAGTGTAAAGAGCTTCAACCGAACAAGACAGGCCGCCGGAAGTCCCGTGAATGTGCCGGTTTGAATAAATGTGTCGCCCGGCCACGGGGTATGCGATTGCGTCGTAATCATCGCCAAGACCGTATGACCATTTTTATTGAACAACCGCTGGCTTACAACCATGGCCGGTCTCCTTTTCTCTCCCAGTTTTTCAGTAAAGGGAAAGGGGACCACCACAATGTCCCATGACTCATAAATTCTGGAAGGCTCTTTCATCCTCTTTGGTGCTCCACTCATCTACCGTGCTGGATAGAGCCACATGAAATGCAGCATCAAACGGCTCAATACGCCGAAGGGTTACCTCCCTCTCGCCCGGCTCATAGACAATAAGGTCGCCCGCCTTAACCCCAATAATTTCACGAATCTTCTGGGGAAGCGTTACCTGCCCCTTTTGAGAAAGCCGACTTGTTTGCATAGCAAACCTCCTTCCGTTCTTTACAGTAAAGAATACTTTACTGTAACAGGAGAAATATTGTCAATAATATTTGGCTTCCCCTAATCCGGACGTAAGGGGATATTGAGTGGGGTGT
>JBBTIN010000008.1:0-25801 GCA_038059935.1 Nitrospirota bacterium | reverse complement strand
CATCCCCCTCAACTCCGACACCCCACTCAATATCCCCTTACGTCCGGATTAGGGGTGATTTTATATCATTGCAAAGCGGGTTTTGAATATGGTACTCTCCATCGCTTTACAGGTTTCTCTTTTTCTGGACGGCTTGCCTAAGATGAAAGAGAGTTTTTATCTCACTGATACTGAAGGATTCTAATGGAAGTGAAAGAGTTGTTGGATGCGGGAGCCCATTTTGGGCATCCTGTGAATCGCTGGAACCCCAAGATGGCGCGGTATATCTATGGGGAAAGAAGCAATATCCATATTATTGATTTACAAAAAACGGCCTCAAAGATGGCGCAAGCCTTCGACTTTGTTCGAGACTTGATTTCCAAGGGCGGATCGGTCCTTTTTGTGGGGACAAAACGGCAAGCCCAATCGGTTGTTCAAGAGGCAGCCAGTCAAACGGGAATGTACTATGTCAATCAGCGTTGGCTTGGCGGTATGCTCACCAATTTTACGACCATTCGAAAAAGCATAGACCGGTTAAAGAAGATCGAGCAGATGAGTGCGGATGGGACCTACGATCGGCTGCCTAAGAAAGAGACCATTGTTCTTGAAAAAGAACGCGGGAAGCTGTTGAAAGTGCTTGCTGGCATTCGGAATATGAATCAACTGCCTGCAGCTGTTTTTATCATTGATACTGTTAAAGAGACGATTTGTGTGGCGGAAGCCAGAAGGCTCAAGATTCCGATTGTTGCGATGGTGGATACCAATTGCGATCCGAATGGCATTGATTATTTGATCCCTGGAAACGATGACGGCATTCGCTCGATTCGTCTGATTACCAACCAGATTGTTGCCGCGATATCAGAGGGGGTTAAGCTTCGGGAGGCGCGCCTTGCTTCGCCCGTTCCTGCAACGTCAGATTCCTTGGTAGCAGTAGCGCCGCTTGCTGAAGCAGCTGTGGGTAGTGTGAAGCCCACATCTCTAGGAATGGGAGTGTAACATGACACCCATTGAGGCCGTAAAAATATTGCGTGAGAAAACCGGCGCGGGTGTGGTTGATTGTAAAACCGCATTGACGAAATCGGACGGAAATCTTGAAGGTGCCCTGGCGTTTCTGCGTGAAAAAGGATTGGCGCAGGCCGATAAAAAATCAGATCGGGTAACGCAGGAAGGGTTAGTCGGTTCCTATATCCATGCCAGTGGAAAAATTGGTGTGCTGATTGAAGTCAATTGTGAGACTGATTTTGTCGCGCGCAATGAGGAGTTCCAGGCACTGGTCAAAGACTTGGCCATCCATGTGGCTGGTTCTTCACCGGCGCCTCAATATGTAAAAAAAGAGGAAATTCCTGCGGAACTTGTAGACACTGAAGTTCCTCTCCTTGAGATGCCGTTTATTAAAGATCCCTCGATTAAAATCAAAGATTTAATTGCAGAAAAGATTGCAAAGATCGGCGAGAATATACAAGTGCGCCGTTTTACCCGGTATCAACTGGGGGGGTGACGCCCCGGCTAAGCCGGAGACGGATGTGACAGCTTCTCGCAGGGCACGTTGCCCCGTTGGGTGCTGTAGAACCCAGTTCTACTTAGGAATGCCGTCATTCCAGTGGTTCTTAGCCGAAATCCAGGCTTTTCTTTTTTTCTGCAGAGATTGGGTTAAATCACCAAAGAGGTTGTTAATGCCAACGCCACACTACAAAAGAGTCCTCCTAAAAATTAGCGGAGAAGTATTAGCGGCCGGACAAGGATTTGGCATTGATCCACAGACGATTGACTCGATTGCGGAAGAGATTCGGGGAGCCGTCGCGCTGGGGGTTGAGATGGCGATTGTCATTGGCGGCGGAAACATCTTTCGGGGCTTGGCTGGTGCCTCTGCTGGAATGGAACGCACCTCGGCCGATTACATGGGGATGTTAGCAACCATGTTAAACGCCCTAGCCCTGCAAAATATTTTGGAACAAAAAGGGGTTTACACCAGAGTTCAGTCCGCGATTGACATGCAACAGCTTTCAGAGCCTTATATTCGAAGAAAAGCAATTCGACATTTAGAGAAAAAACGGGTTGTCATTTTTGGCGCGGGGACTGGAAATCCGTTCTTCTCAACGGATACGGCGGCTGCGTTACGCGCAAACGAGATGGGTGCGGAGGTCATCTTAAAGGGGACGAAGGTAGCCGGAGTTTTTGATCGTGATCCTGTGAAAGATCCGGCAGCCAAGAAATATGACGAGATGACCTTTTTCCAAGTGATTGAAAAAAGATTAGCTGTGATGGACTCGACCGCAGTGACCCTTTGCATGGACAACAATCTTCCCCTGATTGTCTTTAATATTCAAGAGAAGGGAAATATACAAAAGATACTATTAGGGGAGAAGGTCGGCACCCTAATCCGAAAAGAGTAAATATGGAAACGCTTAAAAAACAGATGACTGAAAAGGTGGAGGCCTCGCTGATTCATTTGAAGACAGAGTTGTCGGGGGTGCGCACGGGTCGGCCGTCGTTGGTTTTGTTTGAGTCTTTGATGGTCAATTACTATGGAACCATGACCCCTCTAAAACAGGTTGCGTCGCTTGCGATTCCAGAAAGCCGAAGCGTGACCATTCAGCCTTGGGACATCAGCGCGCTTCATGAAATTGAGAAGGCGATCATGTCTTCTAATCTTGGACTCACGCCTCAAAATGATGGAAAGATTATTCGCGTACCAATTCCGCTTTTGACAGAGGAAAAACGCAAAGATTTGGTCAAGGTCGTGAAAAAAATCGGGGAGGAGTGCAAAGTCACGATTAGGAATACGCGCCGCGAGTTTAATGACGCGTTAAAGCCGCTTCAAAAGGACGGGTCTCTTTCAGAAGATCTGGTGAAAAAAGGACAAGACGAAGCCCAGAAGATCATTGATCAGGCGATTGTGAAAGTGGACGAAATTGTCCGAAAGAAGGAAGAAGAAGTGCTTCAGGTATAGGGGCAACGTGCCCTTGCGCGAGAGTAGGCTTCGCCCTAATTGTTATGCCGTTTTCTTGTGTCGTGGCGCACCGCTGTGCGCCCGTATTTTTCTCCTTCTCCATATAGAGATTTTCTAAAATGGCCTTTGGTCAAACCCTTGCAACAATTGACCTTTCCGCGTTATCCCACAATTTCACACAAGTCGAAAAGCGGGTGGGTGGTCGAAAAATCATTGCGGTTATTAAGGCGAATGCGTATGGCCATGGTGCTATCGCGATTGCCAAACACCTCATCAAGTCGTCACCCCCTGCGATGCTGGCCGTTGCCTCTCTGGATGAAGCAATCATACTGAGAGAGGCTAAAATTGCGGCCCCGATTCTTCTTTTAACCGGTTGCCCTGCCGATCGGATGGGCGAGGTGGTTTCCTATCGTCTCACGCCGACGTTGTTTGACACTAAATCCCTCGCGGGGGACGGTCGCCTCATTGCATTGTCCCGTTCTCTGAAATTAGCTTCCCGCAAAGTAACTGTGCATCTGAAGGTAGATACCGGAATGGGGCGGTTAGGGATTGCGCCTTCTCAAGTGGTTGGGTTTTTGAAAAAGGCGGAAGACTTCGGAATTGTTGTCGAGGGAATATTGAGTCATTTTGCAGAGGCCGATCTTTCCGATCTTTCTTTTGCAAAGGAGCAAACGGCAACAATAAAAAATGTCATCACAACGCTAACAAAAAAGAAGGGGTGCGACCCCTGCGAGGGGTACGACCCCTGCGAAATGACGCTGCCTTTTTTTCATTTGGCCAATAGCGCGGCGATTCTTCATTTTCCGGAGGCCTATTTAGACGCCGTTCGTCCGGGGCTGATGCTGTATGGCTATTCACCGTTAGAAGGGAAAAAGTCGTTTACGCTTCGCCCGGTCATGACGATTCGTAGCCGGGTCATTGCGATCAAAACTGTTCCAGCGAACACTTCGATTAGTTATGGGCGGACGTATGTTACAAAACAAACGACGAAGGTTGCGACAATTGGAATTGGCTATGCGGACGGCTACCCACGTGCGCTCTCAAACTGTGGCGAGATGATTGCGAAGGGGAGACGTGTGCCGGTGATTGGCCGTGTTTGTATGGATATGACGATGTTGGATGTCACGAAGGTTCCGAAACTTTTGGTTGGGGATTTTGTGACGGTGATTGGGCAAGAGGGGAAGGAAGCGGTTTGGGCGGACGACTTGGCCAAAAAGGCGGGGACAATTCCGTATGAAATTTTATGTGGGATTAAGGGAAATATGCCTAGAGAATATGTGGGTGCGTAAGCGGTTTGACACGCTTTGCGATCTTGTATACGATGCCCAGATTATTAAAGGCGCACTAAAAAAACTTGGAGGAGGCTCATGTTAAAAGAAACCCCTTTTATTTGGATGGATGGCAAAATGGTTCCGTGGAAAGAGGCGAATGTCCACGTCTTGACGCATACACTACATTATGGGCTGGGTGTTTTTGAGGGCATTCGCTGCTACAAAGGAAAATCGGGGACGGCGATCTTTCGGCTTTCTGATCATGTGGAGCGGCTGCTTGGTTCTGCCCATATTGTGAAGATGAAAATTCCGTATTCCGCGCAAGAAATTGAGCAAGCGATTATCGAAACAGTGCGCATCAACAAATTAGAAGAAGGCTATATCCGTCCGATCGCTTTTTTAGGATATGGAGAAATGGGGCTTTATGTGAATGAAAATCCGGTACAGCTGGTCATTGCCGCGTGGCCATGGGGAACGTATCTGGGTGCGGACGGGGTGAAGAATGGCATTCGCACTTGTATCTCGTCGCTCACCCGTCATCCGGTGAATGTGAGCATGGCGCGCGCGAAGGTCACGGGTCATTATGTGAATTCTCAATTTGCGAAACGGGAGGCAAAGGAGGCTGGATTTGACGAGGCAATTTTGTTGGATGCCGATGGCTTTGTTGCGGAAGGTCCAGGCGAAAATATTTTTATCGTGAAGAGGGGCGGCTTAAAAACGACCCCGCTGACGTCTGTTTTAGAGGGAATTACCCGCGACACGATTATGGAGATTGCAAAGAAAAATGGGATTCCCGTCTCCGAGGAGCGATTCACCCGCGATGATCTTTATTTGGCGCAAGAGGCATTTTTTACCGGAACGGCTGCGGAGGTCACGCCGATCCGAGAGGTAGACGGCCGCACAATTGGCAGTGGAAAGCCAGGGCCAATTACAAAATTGCTTCAGGAGAATTTCTTTAAGATTGTGCACAATGAGCAGACAATGAATGCCAATTGGCTTTCGTTTGTTTGAGGAAGCGTGCGGATTTCTCTGATTTGACTTTTTCTCAACCGACTTTGCGGCTGTTTACGAATGAGTTTTTTTCGCGTTGAAGAAGCGAATCTCGCTATCTTATTAGAAGTCTTCTTTCGTGAACGGATTCAAGGCAACGACTCCGCGATACGTTTGCCCTGGATTCAGATCCTCCGAGAACAGAAATTCGCAATTTGCTTTTTCCGCGGCAGCAATGATCAGCGAATCCCAAAACGACAATTGACTGATAGTGCTAATATCAATCGCTTGTTCAATTAGTTCCAGATCAGTACCAACAATCTCCATGTTTCTGAAATTGTGAATGATGTTCTTTGCTATGAAATGGTCGGCTTTCAATTTTGTTGTTGCCACAACATAAAACTCATTGATGACCTGCGTTGAAATGACCGGTTGATGTGACTCGACAATCTTTTTCAGGATTCTTCTGGCTTGGTCTTGTTTTGCCTCGTCTTTTTTGTCGATTGAGTAGGCGAAGATGTTCGTGTCAATAAAAATTTTAGACACGATAGAGTTCTTCCCTCGTCCAACGTTTTTTGCCTGAAGAGACGTTTGCCTTGTCCATCAATGAAAATGTTTCATCCAACCAATGACTATGCTTTTGGACCACGGTTTGCTCGATGAGCTTTCTTACAAGAACATTGAACGACAGATTGTGCGCCCTAGCATATTCTCGGCCAGCTTGTAGAATATCTTCGTCGATTGATAGTGTGATATTTTTCACTTTGGTACCTCATCAACATAGTATGTGTACACGTTTAATTTGTCAATACTTTGTATTGGGCCACTACATTTCGCATCGTGAAGCACTTATTGTTGCGCCCGCCTCGCGCTCACTAAAGCTGCGCCTTCCATGGTCAGCGTCGTTGTCGTGACACTGGAAAACTTCTCCCGTTTGAGTGCTTCTTTGATCTCTGAAACCCATTTTGTTTCCCGAATCACATTCGGTAATTCATAGAGCACTTCCTTCCATTCCGAATAAAAGAGCCTACCCAAGATGGGTGCCACTTTGAAATAGCCCTCAAAAAGCCGTTGATACGATTTCGGGGTCGGATAAATAAAATCATGAAAAAGCAGCATTCCCGCAGGCTTGATCATGCCGGATAGATTCTTGATGAGCACCGGCAGATCGGCATACTTTGCCAAATAAGAAGCCGTCACACAATCAAATAAAGTCGGCGACGAAAATTCTTCTGCGGCAGCAAGCACAAATGAAATGTTCTTGATCTTTTTTTTATGTACCTTTCTCCATGCCACCTCCAGATAGTCAGGAGAGATGTCCACGCCGACAATTTCGCTGTCCGGAAATCGTTCGGCCAACAAAACGGTCAAGATGCCGGTTCCACACGCCAAATCCAAAATTCTTTTAGGACTGGTTTTTCCAAACGATAAAGCAATTTCTTCGATGATGTTTTGCTTCCAAAGCCGATCTATTCCAAACGTAAAAAGATTGACGACCTGATCATAGCTTTTCCCTGTATGTGAAAAAAACTTTTCAATGATCTCCCTTTTGGCCGCTTTAACATTGGCTTGTTCAATTGAGATTCCCATCGGACTCCTTTCCTTTCTTTAAGGCCTTCACCCCATTCATCAATATCTGCGCGCCCGCAGCACCAATCACAACACAAATCGCCAACGCGGCCAACGGATCCATCAGCGGATACCCCGCCGAAACTGCAAGCATACTGACCATCACCAAACCTGTCGCATAAACATCGCTTTTCGTATGCAGCGCATCGGCTAACAACACCTCACTTTTTAAGACCCCCCCCATTCGGCCTTCCCATCGGCTCAACATCACATTGGCAAAAAGACTGGCGCCCATAATCACAAAACTAATCAGCGTGATTTTAGGCATCACCGGTGTTTGAAATCGTTTGATGCTATGCATCATGATTTCAAAACAGCCGATAAAGATCAAAATCGCAATCCCAATGGCCGCAATCGTTTCAAATTTTCCATGACCATCGGGATGGTTCGCATCCGGCGGCCGCGACGCTAACAGGACACCAATCAATCCGACGAAAGAAGAACAGGTATCCAACAAGGCATGAATGCTGTCGGCCTGCATACTGATTGCACCGGTCCAATAACCCCACAAAAATTTCACGCTCCAGAACAAGAGGTTTACGCCAAGTGTAACCAGTAAGACCTTCTGAACCGCTTTGTTCCGATCTGAAAGGCTGTTTGTCATGCTTCATCGGGTTGCTTCGGATAGAAGAGTGACAAGACAACAGAAGAAATTAACACACTTGCTAGTACCGATAACGTGACGGCAATGGGAACATGAAAAAAATCTGAGATGAGCATTTTGATTCCGACAAAGATGAGGATGATCGAAAGTCCAACGCCTAAATAATGAAACTTATCCATCATGCCAGATAACAGAAAAAAGAAAGAGCGCAATCCGAGTATTGCAAAAATATTGGACGTGTACGCAATCAAAGGGTCTTGCGTAATAGAAAAGACGGCGGGGATCGAATCTACGGCAAAGATTAAATCGGTTGTTTCAACCAATAATAAAACGACAAATAAAGGCGTGGCCATACTTCTGCCATCTTGTTTTGTAAAAAAACGTCCGCCATCATCCGTGCTGGAGACGGGGAAAAAACGCCGAAACAGACGAATGACCGGATTTTTTTCAGGCTCGAATGGCTCATCCTTTTGAAGCGCCATTTTGATGCCCGTGACAATCAAAAACCCACCGAAAAGATAGATGATCCAATGAAATCGAGAGATCAGTGCGAGTCCTGCGACAATAAAGATCGCTCTTAACAAAACGGCGCCGAAAATCCCCCAGAAAAGAATGCGGCGAAGGTGCCGCGCATCCACATTGAAATACTTGAAGATAAGAAGAAAGACAAAGAGATTGTCCACGCTCAGCGATTCTTCAATCAGATAGGCGGCTAAGAATTGAAGTGCCGCTTCATGCCCCAAAAATCCGTAGATAACGCCATTAAAACAAAGGGCGCATGAAACCCAGATGGCTGACCAGATCGCCGCCTCTTTGAACGTCACGGCGCGGTCTTTCCCCCCCGCCAGTGTTAAATCAAGGGCGATCATCATCAGAACAAATATCGTAAAAATAATCCAAACGGTCATAAAATATCTCTATACGAGTGTTTCATAAATAACCATACATTTGTCATACCGGCGAAGGCCGGTATCCAGTGTTTTATTTCTGGATTCCGGCTAGAACCATCCCGGAATGACGGTCGCTTGTGGGCACGTTGCAACGTGCCCCCTACACGAATGACGTTGCCCCTTCAGGCGCCACAACGTGGCGACTCAATCCCGCTGGCGGCCGTGCCGCCTACCCCTCGACAATCGTATGGGCAATCGCCGTAATATGCGACCGGATCCGAGATAAATGCGTAATAAAATCAAGATGAATCGCGCTTGATTCCACCGTGTACGCCACGCCCTGATGAAGCCGTTCGATATGCGCGGCGCGCATGGCCTGTCCTTGTTGATAAAATTGTTCCCGTTGATGAATCAAACACGTGGCCTTTTCTTTTTCGCCCGATTCAAAGGCTACAAGCACCTCATCAAAATCGCGACAAACCGCATGATGAAAGAGGTGAATCTCTTGCAATCCCGCGTCGGAAAATCGAACACCTTGATCAGTCTTCTTCTCGCCTAATTCTAAAAGATTGTTATCAATAACGTCGCCGATATTTTCAAGATGGCTGATAAAATTCAACAGGGTCATCTCGCGCGAGGACTCTCTTTCAGAAAGACCCTTGGCAGACAGCCCGATTATATAGTGTTTAATCTCCCGATTCAAACGATCCACCGCCTCCTCCTGCCGCCGAATCTTTGCAATCTCCGCCATATTGTCATGACGCGTAAAAACAGATTTGACGTCATACAGCATGGCTTGAACAATCGCCGCCATTCGAAGCGATTCGCGAGAGGCCGCATCCAGCGCAAACGGTGGAGAGGACAACAGTTTGGGGTCAAGATATTTGGGTAACGCGGGGTCTTCCAATGGAGAAGGTATTTTAACCAAACGCGTGACAATTCTCGCAAAGGGCGCGGAGAGCGGCAGAAAAAGAAAAAGGAGTCCCAAATTAAAAAAAGTATGCGCGTTGGCAATTTGTCTTGGAAGCGTTTGGGCCGTGCCCATTACATAATGGGCGAATATTTCTATAAAAGGATAAAGCAGAATCGTTGCAAATAGTTTTGACAAGATGTGGGCTGTGGCGAGTCTTCTTGAGTCCACCGAGCCTTTTAGACTAGCGAAAAAGGCTGGTGCACAGGTGCCGATATTCGCGCCCAGTAAAATAGGAATGGCTCCTTGCATGGTTAAAAAACCAGCATTGCCCAACGCCAATGCGATGGCCAGCGTCGCGGCACTGCTATGAAAAAGCGCGGTGAGTCCCGCCGCAAGAAGGAGCAGTATGAACGGCCATCTCGACAACACAGACAATTGTGACGAAAGATCAGACGAAAACGGAATCAGCCGAATCGTCTCGGTAATCAGATGCAGGCCATAGAAAATAAAACCAAATCCCAAAACGGCCGCGCCCATGGATTTCCCGCGTTCTCTCTTTGCGTTGCAATAAATACAAAGACCAACGGACATGATCAGCGGAGAGATGGCATGAATGGGAAAGGCAATCAGTTGAACGGTCAGCGTGGTTCCAAGGTCTGCCCCTAAAAGAATGGGGATCGCCTGTGAAAACGAAACAACGCCCGCGTTGGTGAGCCGCACTAAAATAACGGTTGTCGCGCTGCTGCTTTGAATGATTGCGGAAAGTCCCGCACCAAAGGCAACCCCTAAAATTTTATTCTGGGTAACCAGCGAAAGCAGTGCGCGAAGACGGATGCCAACCGCCTCTTCCAAAGCGCGTCCCGATAGGATCAGCCCATAAAGGAGAAGAACCAATCCGCCCACCAGAGAAACCAGACTAAAAAAAGGAATCATCTTACAAAATCCCTCCCCCGTTTGGGGGGAGGTTAGGAGGGGAGGGAAACAAGATTTCCTTGCCATACGCCTCTGCCATCAGATCATTGACTGCCTCTTTCGGCGATTTTCCCTGAAATAAAACCTGATAGACCTCGCGGATAATCGGCATTCGCACCTTGTATTTTTTAGAAAGCGCGTAGGCCGCCTCTGTTGTTGCAACCCCTTCGGCGACACTTTGACGTTTGTCCAAAATGGCAGAAAGTGATTTCCCGCGTCCAATTTCTTCGCCCACCTTTCTATTTCGAGAGATGGCCCCGCTGCAGGTGAGGAACAGATCGCCCAGGCCGGACAAACCATAGAAGGTATTGGCTTGTGCCCCCATCGCAACGCCCAAATGCGCGATTTCCGATAAGCCACGGGTCATTAAAATGGCCTTCGTATTAACGCCAAATCCCAATCCATCCGATATCCCTGCCGCAATCGCGATCACGTTTTTTAACGCCCCGCCCAACTCGACTCCGATGCGATCGGTGGATAGCAAAAGCTTGAAAAGTGGCGTGACGATTTGGCGGGAAAGTCGCATGGCCAATCGGTGATTATCGGAGGCAATTGTCACCGCGGTGGGATGATTGAGACCGACCTCTTGGGCAAAACTAGGGCCGGAAAGCACTGCAATCTGATTGGCATCCTCTCTCCCCAATCCCTTCCGAATCACTTCAGACATCAGGGAAAGGCTGCCGATCTCAATTCCCTTTGTCGCGGAGATCACTGGAATAGTCGGTTTGATGAGGGGTGCGATTTGATTTGCAATCGTTCCTGCGTGTTGCGATGGGACGACAAACAACACAAGCCGTGCGCCTTCTAAAACGACTGATATCTGACACGACGCGGTTATGTTTTTTGGAAGGGAGATGCCGGGCAGATAGCGTTTGTTTTCATGCGAGGACAAAACTGTTTCGGCGACATCTTTTTCGTAGGCCCAAAGTGAGACGGTGTTATCTTGTTGTGCGAAAACTTTTGCGAGCGCGGTTCCCCAGCTGCCTGCTCCGATCACGGCGATTTTCATTTGGGTAATTTATGTGAAACAATAAGTGGTGTCAATAAAAGAATGTTACGCTATGCGCGATTTGGAATGTTGATTCTTGTGAAGCAGTTCGGTTAGAATGTGCGCATATTCATTTTAGTGAGGTAGCGTTTATGGGAGATACAATTCGAAAGGTGGATTACTTCCGCCTTGATGCACAAAATAAACCAGGCGCAGGCGCGAAAATCCTTTCCGCTATTGCAGAGTCTGGTGTCAGTCTGTTGGCATTCACGGGCTTCCCAAGTGGGAGGAAAGCCCAGATTGACCTGATTCCTGAAGATACGGAGTCACTCAAGAAGGCTGCAAAAAAGGCCGGATTGAAATTGAGTCTTAAAAAAACAGGATTTCTCGTCCATGGATCGGATCGAGTCGGAGCAATCTCCGAAATCTTATCTGAGCTGGGTGCTGCGAAAATTAATGTGACCGCCATTGATGCCGTAACCGCTGGAGAAGGGCGCTACGGCGCGATCTTCTGGGTCAAACCGGCTGATCTAAAACGTACCGCAAAAACCTTGGGTGCCTTCTAATCTGAATGGAGTTTTTTTGTGATTAGCAAAGAGGCGATTGTCAGTTACGTCCAAAAGAAAATGCCGGATGCCGAAGTGACAATCGTTGATAAGACCGGCATGATGGATCATTTTCAAATCGAGATTATCTCTGAAAAATTTATCGGGGTAAATTTGTTAGATCGGCAACGGTCGGTTTACGATGCGCTCAATGAGCCTATGAAAGATGGTCGGATTCATGCGATGGAAATTCGATCCAAAACACCTGAAGAAGCCCTAAAAGTTTAATATAAACTGCATCACGTCAGATAAGGAGAAATACAGATGGTAGATCCAATTGAAGACGAAATAAACAAAGAGGTTGCTGATAATAAAATTGTGATTTATGGCAAGGGGACCAGAGAACGTCCGATGTGCGGATTTACAAAAGAAACCGTTGAGTTCTTCGACCGCTATAGCTACCCTTATCAGGTGGTTGATGTTTTACAGAATATGCCAAAGCGCGAATCCTTGTCCCGAATGACCAATTGGCCGACTTTGCCAAAAGTCTTTATTGGCGGTCAGTTTTACGGGGATACAGATATCTTAGATCCAATGGCCGCAAATGGAGAACTAGAAACGCTACTTAAGAAGGTTTTTGCACCAGCCTCCGCTTCCTAATTCTGTTTGTCTATCCCGACTTTCCCTTCAGCCAGGCTCGAAATCCCGCGCCCTGTTTCTCTTTGAATTGTATTCCTAATTCAATAAACTCCAGTGTTTGAGCCAGTGCGCGCTCGGCCGCTTCCACCTTGTTCTCTGGACGATTAAAAAACTGTGCAACCTCATCTTTGTATTGTGGCTTCCACAAATGCCGCGTGGATTGAATCATTCGCGTTGCCCCAACTGATCCGGCCTTTTCATGTAAGAAAGCCCAATTGGCCTTCATAAACTCCCAACTTTCTTTCTGCACCTTGGAATACCGAAGCAGGTTGCGAATCGGCCTCCAAACATCTTGAGAGCGAATGGAATCCGTTAATGTCCTCTCCAAGAGTTTCATCGCAAGCACTGGTTTATTAAATTCGGTCAACGCAGTCAGATACCGATCCCGATCTTCCGGGACTTCCGTTGACTGATATTTTTGGAAAAATGGATCGAAAAGTGACCCGCCGTCCGAGCGGGCACAAAGTCGTAGCAAAGACGTGACCAATGTCGGATTGAGAGAATTGGGCATTGCCCAATATCGGGTCAGCCGCCTCGGCAATTCAGACAAAATCTCTTCATCCTGTGCCAATGCGCCTAACCCCCACAATGCGGCGGCACGGGAAATGTTTCGTTCTTCGTCTGGATCGTTGGAATCACCCCACCCTAAATCTTTCCAGACGGCATTCAAAAGACTGGAAGCTGCTTTTTCAAATAAAGAAGATTCTTCCGGCGTGACAAATTGATTAAGAAGCGTTTCTAAATAGGCGGTCGTCGCTTCGATCACCACACGGGTTTGATCCCCTTTGAACAAAAAAAGTGTGTCTAAAAATTGCGCGATTGGAATTGTGCCAGAAACCGAGAAAGCCCAAAGATTACCAAGTGTTCCGATCTTTTCAGAAGGACTGATGATCGTATCCGGCAAAACTGATGCGAATTGTTTTGTCAGATCGGCATCATAGGCCACTCTCAAAAAACCAGCCTCATCGGCATTGCCATAAATAAACGAAACTTTTTGGGGCAATTTCAATGTAACTTCCGCGTCTTTCAGCAAAAGCCGATCTTTGTGAAGCCCTTCTGCATCTTGATATAAAAATGTGAACGGAATATGCCAACGTGCGGACATTTTCGTTTCCATCCCATCGGGAACAGCCATAAAACGCTGTTGTGTAAATGTAAAAGATTGCGCGTCATTGCAAGTGTTTGAAAGGGTCACCAATGGAAATCCCGGCTGTAGAAACCAATCGCGTGCGATTTCTAAAACAGGCTGTCCCGACGCGGCAGACAATGCGTTCCAGAGTGCTTCCGCCGGCGCGTTTTGATATTGAAATTGCCGCATGTAATTTTGAATCCCTTTTTGAAACGATGCTTCCCCTAAAAAAGTCTCAATCATCCGAAGGCAAGCCGCCCCCTTTTCGTAAGTCAGCGCGTCAAACATCTCTTCAATTTGCGCCGCGCTTTTGACCTCCGAACGAATGGGTCGCGTATGATGAAGTGCGTCAATGGCCAACGGAATTTCCTTCTCTTGTTGAAACTCCACCCAACTATTCCATTCAGGCCGCCATTGATCCACGATTTTACAGGCCAGCCACGTAGCAAACGATTCGTTGAGCCAAAGATCATCCCACCATTTCATCGTCACCAGATTGCCAAACCACTGATGCACAATTTCATGCGTAATCACATTGGCCACATCCCTTTGTGACTGCGTGGACGACAGGCCTTCATCCAGCAAAAGACACGAGTCGCGAAAAAAAATCGCGCCCCAATTTTCCATCGCCCCCATTGCAAAATTTGGAACCGCAATGAGGTCTAATTTGGGATAAGGATAAGGAAGGCCAAAATAATCGTTCAGGCGCGGGAGCACCGCGGCGGTGACTTTCAATGCAAACGCGCTAATGGGCAATTGCTTTTCCAACGCCCATACCGAAACTGTCGTCTCTCCGACTTTGATGGTGGTCTCTTTGAGTCTGGCCACACATAACGCGAGCAAATACGTAGACATGATCGGGGTGGTATTAAATCGAGTGGTTTTATAGGAAGCCCCCTCCATCCGTTCTTGTTGAATCGGCATATTCGAAATAGCAGTCAAGTCGGCAGGATGAATCACCGTGAGGGCAAAGCGCGCCTTCATGGCCGGCTCGTCAAAGCAGGGGATCATTCGGCGCGCATCCGTCGCTTCAAATTGCGTAAAGGCATATTTCTCGCCGTCGTTTTCCACTTCGTAAAGCCCTCGCAATTGCTTATTGAATTTTCCAGAATAGGCAATCGTGATTTTTGCCGGGCCGGCTGCAATCACTTGTTGAAATGTCAGTAGGATTGTCTCATTGGGTTTATCTTCTGAAACCGTTGCGACAGCAGATTGGCCGTTTTGTGAAATCTCCGCCTGTTCAATCACCAGGTCTAACGCGTGTAAAACAATTGTCTTAGTTTGTTCTGAAAGGACAATATCAATCGTCTCATGTCCAACAAATTGATCTTTGCTGGGAATGACTTTTAATGTAATCGTATAAAGATTCGGCAACACCCATTGGGGTAAACGACCTGTCTGTTCCATATCTTAGTCTCTCCTTCTTGCAGTTAATTTCAGGATGTCTGTAGACACCCATCGATCATTTTAACAATGTGGTTGGCGGCCATAGACAATCTTTCATTATGAGTCACAATGATAAAAGCCGTTCCATTTTGTTCGTTGAGTTCTTTAATTAAATCAAACATCTTATTCCCCGTATCGGTATCTAAATTTCCGGTCGGCTCATCCGCTAAGATCACCGCAGGGCGCAATAGCAATGCCCGTGCGAGCGCAACCCGTTGCTGCTCTCCACCTGAAAGTTCCCCCGGACGATGGGAAAGACGCTCCGACAATCCAACGCGGGTCAAAAGATTGCGCGCATCGGTCTCAATCGCTTTCCGATCCCACCGACTTCCAGAATATCCCGATTGAATCCACCCTGGCATCATCACATTTTCAAGCGCGGTAAATTCGGGTAAGAGGTGATGAAATTGAAAGACAAATCCCACCTTCTCGTTTCTAAAACGAGCACGCGCGCTATCATCTTGCGCGCCAATATCGGTTCCCTCAAATAAAATCTTTCCGGAGGTGGGAGAATCCAGCGCACCCAGCAGATGTAAAAAAGTACTCTTCCCCGCGCCAGAAGCCCCGACAATCGCGACAATATCGCCCTTGTTAAATTGAAGAGAAATTCCCTTCAGGACATCAATCTGTTTTCCAGCCATCGGAAACGATTTATAAAGATCAACCACTTCAATCATTGTGGCGGATTGTATGGTTTTTTTATCGGCTTGTCAAAATGATGTCACAGACAACTTCGCATCCTCAATTCTTGACAGGTTTATACAAAACAGTTTACGCTCAAAATTGGATAGGAACTTCATCCCGCTAAAGTTGATAAAGGAGTCGTAAGATGGCAAAAATTCTTATTGTAGATGACAGTACCTTTGAAGCCAATCACGTCAAATCGCTACTGGAAGAGATCGGACACGAAGTGCTCTGGGCCGAAACCGGCAGCCGCGGCATTAAAATTATTAAACTCGACCGACCTGATCTCATTATCTTAGACTGGGTGCTCCCCGATATCTCTGGAATTGAAATCTGCCGATGGGTCAAGCAGGATATGCGAATGAAACAGACGCCGGTCATTATGCTGACGGCGAGAGGCGAGGTGCGCGAACGCGTGGAAGGATTGCTCGAAGGGGCAACGGATTATATCGCAAAACCGTTTGATGACGCCGAATTAAAGACCCGCGTCATGGCCGTTCTCCGCGAAGTGGAAGTCAGAGAACGGTTGGAAGAAAAAAATGTAGAATATGAAGATCTCTTGAAACGGCTGGAAAAAATGTCCATTACGGATTCGCTCACCGGTCTTTATAACCGTCGGCATTTTGAAGATATTGTCGTCTCGGAATTTGAACGCTTTAAGCGATACAGTATTCCCTTTTCTTGTATGATGATTGATGTGGATCACTTCAAAGAAGTGAATGATCTGTGCGGACATAATGTTGGGGATGCGGTACTGAAAGCTGTGGCGGAGGTTATCAATGGGCAGGTTCGCGGCGTGGATACCGTGGCGCGCTACGGTGGCGACGAGTTTGTCGTTCTCCTCGCGCAGCTTCGCAGCGAAAGTGCCGAGCGCGTTGCCTTCCGAATGCTCTCCGCAGTCAATATGCGTAATTTCCAAGAGATTGATAGCCGGCTCGGCAAGGTAACGCTTTCGATTGGCATTGCGGGCGTTCCCGATGTGGACCTCAAAACAATTGACCAATTGGTGAAGTCGGCCGATCAGGCGTTATACAAGGCAAAAAAGGGAGGGCGAAACTGCTATCGGCTGGCCGCCGTTAAAGAGATCGGAGATGTTGTTTCTGATGCGACATAGATGACATCAACCCCTCCACAATTCGCATCTCTTTTTCAAAAACAATCTCTTCTTCCTCAAGACGAGGAAGCTCGCTTGAAACGATAATCATCGCACCATCATTTCTTCTACTCTTTAACGCACGCCAGATGTCCCATCCTTTGGCCAGATAGCGATCCGCAATGATTCGGTTTTCTTGCGCGATCCAAAATAAAACCAAATACGATGTCTGTTCCTTTTTGACAATGGTCTTGTTAATTGTTCTCTTCCCAACCGAAATTTGAAGCGCATTTTTGTACAATACGCTAGAGTCCGTCCCCACCAGCTCCTTTCCCTGCTTCTGAACAGAGAAATATCCCGTATAAACCGAAATCGGATGGCCTTTTTCGTTTGGAATAATCAGCAGTTTTTCTTGGTCGGCACCGGAAAGTCGGAAGGGATATTGCTCTAAATCACGCGGACTTTTATTTTCTTCCCCCATGTTCTGGATAAAAGAAAAGGGGGCTTCGTTTGCCGAAATGACTCTGGGTTGATAGAAATTAAAAATCACCGCAAGAAAAAAAAGCGTTCCGATTGCAAGTTGAAAATTTCCCTTTGACAGCGTTCCTTTCTCCATAATGGGCGTTATTGGTTCTATCGGGTACATCCGATGTGCGCCTGATCGTTTTGAAAGCCACCACGCGCCAACAAAAAGAAAAATAAATCCGACCCACGCAACAAACATGCCCTGCAAAACATGAAATGGCCCATGCGAATAAGAAAGGTCTCCGTCATAAACCACAATGCCAATGAGCATGACGCGAAAACCATTGGCTATAATGGCAATCAAAACGGCGCCAACAAGCAGCCCAACACGTTCCGGCCAACGCGATAGAGAAAGCATCGAAAGCGGAATGCCTATCGCTAAAATTGAGACAAGATATCGAATCCCCGCGCAGGCTTCTTCCACCTCCAGTACGGCTTTTGGGAGCTGAATATAAAGGCCGTCCAAATAAGCAGCATACCCAAATAGCTGAAGAAGCGTCGTTCCCAGTTTGGCCGAGAAAATCTGGAATGGCAGATAAATGCCTTCTCCGATAAAGTCAAAAAAAGGCAGCATGAATGCCAAATAGCAAAGTGGGACAAAAAGCGCCGCAAGCGTTGCTCGGCCCAAAATCAGAAGGACCAGCCCCGGAATCATCAGCATGAGTGAAATATATTCGACAAGATTGATTAGCCCGATCCGGCCAATCAGAAGAATTAGACCGGTGAGGATGACGGCAACCCCTCCTAAAAACAAGTCGGGACGAATGGGAAGCGCAGAAAGCCTTTTTCGATCTTGCCAAATCAAATAAAGACTAATCGGAGGAATTAAAAAACCATGAGAATAGGCGGCGACTTCCCACCATCCGATGGCCATTTTTGTAAAGGCCGGATAATAACAAAGCGTGAAACCAATCACCAATAAAATAATGGCCGGGAAATGGCCCTTTGCGATCCCATCTGGAAATCGCATTACCTTTCCTTCATGAGACCACTGTATATCGCTTCGTATTGATGGGTCATTGCCCCAATACTAAATTGAGAAGAGACAATCTTAAAGGCTGCTGCTGAAAAGGAATCGGCGCGTTTTCGATCCGAAAGCAATGCCGTAATTCCTTCCGCAATGGCCGCAAAATCTTCCGAAGGCACCAGCCAACCGCTTTCCTGATCGCGAATAATTTCCGGGATGCCACCCACCCGTGTCGAGACAATCGGAATCTTTGCTGCCATTGCTTCTAATATCGCCAGTGGCAGCCCCTCACTTCTTGAAGAAAAAACAAAAAGATCAAACAAGGGCAAGATCTGATGCACATCACGTCGGCTTCCCAAAAAGAAAACAGCATGGTCAATGTGAAGCGATTTCGCCTGTTCCATTAGCGTCGCGCGCAATGATCCGTCCCCGATAATCACCAAGCAAAGATTGGGAATCATCCGACAGGCTTTCTGAAAAGCCAGTAGCAAAGTGGCATGATTTTTATCCGACTCCAACCGTCCAACCGTACCAATAATCCGTGCCCCTTTCTTGATCCCCAGCGTATCAAATAGTGTTTGATCTGCAACGGCCTTTGCGTAAAGATCAGTATCAATGCCATTGTAAATGGTCGCAATCTTAGCCGGCGCGATGCCCTGAACACAGATGAGGTGATCGGTAACTGCATTCGAATCGCTGATAATTTTGCTAAATCCCCTTGAAAAAAGAGAAAGCGTTTGTCCTAACAAACGATGATTTCGACCGATCCGGCTATGCTCCGTATGAACCAGATGCCCAACTCGCGCAATCTTTCCTGCCAAAAATCCATAAAAAAAAGGGCCGGGATTATGGGTATGAAGAATGTCCACCTGATGGGTATTCAAAAGATGCGCCAGCCGAATCGGTAAGCCAAGATCAAAGCCGTTTCGTTTGCTGAGACGATGAACCGGAATGCCATATTGTTCAAACTCCTTTGAAAGGGCCGTCTGCTTCGTCATGCTGCAGACCTGAACATGATACCGATTCAGATCTATTTTTTTTGAAAGGGTCAGAACAACATTCTCAAGTCCCCCAATATCCAGAGAAAAAGTTAGATGCATTAAGTTTATTTTTTTCATTCTAATGAACCTCTCTTGTAATTTATTCGGGCGAAAGATGCCGCATGATTTCCTGATGAACTTTCTGTGTCGTACTCTCCCATGTATATTCTTGAATCGATTGGGAGAGCATTTGGGGATCCCATATTTTATCCAATACAGAGACAATCGCATCGGCAAGTGCTTGGCTGTCCCGAGGCGGAACGACTGCGCCTCCCCCCCCCTCGCCTCCCCCAGGTTTGCGAAGAATCAAGCGCGAAACATCTCCAACATCGGTTCCCACAACGGGACGACCACAGGCCAGCGCTTCCATCACGACATTCGGACATCCCTCGCTGATACTCGGCAAACAAAAAAGATCACAGCTATTCATCCAAGACGAAATCTGATCGTGCGGTTTTATGCCCAATAAACGAATGGCATCGCCTCTGTTTTCGTTCGTGATTATCGTTTGTAGAAGATTTCTTTGATCTCCCTCTCCAATCATTAAAAAAAGGAGATCGTCTCTTTTTTTAATGAGTAATAAGGCCGCCTCTATAAAGTATTCAAGTCCTTTGACCAAACACAAACCGCCAACAAACAGAATAATTTTCTTATCGGTTGGCAATTTGAGCTGTTGTCGGCATTTATTTTTATCCATTGGATAAAACAATCTTGTATCAATGCCTGTTGGAATGACGACAATCTGATCGGGATTCACGCCAAGGGAGATTGCCTTTTCTCGAAGTTGCTCCGCAACGGAAAAAACTCGGGTCGCGTTCTTGAGTGTATAGACAATCATCTTTCGTCTTAAGAAGAATTTTGTATAAATATTAATATCGCTTCCCAACACATAGACAAAAAAAGGCCGCTTCATAAAATGATTGATCAACATCATTCCAAAGGCATCGGGGTAGGCCCAGGTTACAATGATGGCGTCCCATGAAAATCGTTTTGACATTTTCCAAACAGAGGGAAAAAGAGAAATGCCATAGAGTAAACCATAAAGAGATCGCATCATTTTGGGGATCATAAAATAGCGCGGGTAATCCACGGAAATACCCTCAATAATATCTTGCCGCTTTAACCCCATTTTTAGGCCCCAAGGAAGCGGAGAGATCACGCTGACATCAAAACAGCCACGAAGATGGGACACCATCTGTTTAAGAAACACCCCTTTTGTGGGTTCCATGGCGTTGGGAAAAAGGGAGGCGACAATCAGCAGCTTTTTCATCTATAGACTTTCTTTAAGCGTCTTCTTTTTTAAGAACGTATAAACAAAATTCCGAAGATCGCCGTTAAAAGTAAATTGTAATAGGCCATAGATTAACGCCCCAACGATTAGCTTTGCAATGATTGTTAAAAGAAGAGAAGACGTCTTTCCCATGGCCTCTATCGTTATGAGCATCGTCGCTGAAAAAAGAACGGATTTCACAACGATCATCCCCCGAATCCGAATTGGAACAGAAGCACGCACAACAAAAAAAGTGTAACCACTGATAAAAAGATAGGAGACAGCTGTGGCAATGGCTGCGCCCCATAGTCCCAAGAAAGGAATCAGTAGAATATTGAGTAATAGGTTGGTGATCGCGCCAATACAGGTTAATCCGCTGATTAAACGGGTTCTTTTGAAAAGAAGCGGTATGTTGCTTAAGATCGCATGGTATATTCCAAAACTAAACAGACCTAAAATCACGACCCACATCAGAGACGCCGCCGCTACATATTTCTGTGTTGCTAAAATTATAATAATATCCGGGCCCAAATAGGCCAACCCAAAAGCGGCTGGAATCGTTAAGACCAGTACAAACTCTATGACCAACGAGACAGATTTCCCTACGGCTTCCACGCCCTTCTGTTCGTAAAGAGAAAAGAGGTATGGAACAAATGCGTTTCGTATGGGCCCGAACAGCATCGTCTCGACATAAAGGATTAATTGATAAGGAATGGAATAGTTTGCAACGGCTTCCGCATTCAAATAGTATTGAATGATATAGCGATCCCCCATATTCATTACAAGTAGCGCAACATTCGAGATCAAGAGCGGTGCGCCATATTGTATAAGAGATCGGATAATGGTGCTGTCCCATTCCGGTTGTGTAACCTGTTTCTCACGAAATAAAAGGAACAAAAATAAGAGGACGACCAGTCCTTCGCCAAGAAACATACCAAGATAAACACCCAAAATCCCCTTAAAAAAATAAATCGCAAAAATGACGGCAAAGAAAATAGCCAGGTATTGTTGTGAAATGATGACTAAGCAAAAATGACTGGCTTTTCCCTCTTCGCGATAAAAGGCCAGGTAGATGTCCAGCGCGGATCGCAATAGCACCAAAACTGCGGCGATCCGCAAATAAATCATAACAGGGCCGGGCGCTATAAATAATTGAGCCGTATAAGTCACACTGATCAAAAACAGGGCGGCCGTCCCATTGAGGGTGATAAAAAAAGTGAGTGACGTATTGCGAAAACGTCCGATTTGACCAGACTTTGTGGGATCTTCCTTATATGCGGAATAAAATCGCATGACGGCATCTTGTATGCCAAATCCAGCAATCAATCCAATGAGACTGATCGTAACATTAATCAGAACCATTGTGCCGTATTCTTCTTTTTCAAGAATGCGGGTCATGATCGGCATTGAAATCAAACCCGGCACCATGGCCAGAAGATGTCCTAAGAAATAAATCGTGCTATTTTTGACCAGCTGTTTTGAACGATCCATTCCATTATTTTCTGTATTTTAGAGGAGATTTGTTTTCGTGCGGAATCTTTTACCTTGCCCCTTGTCCTGTAAGGACAACGCGAATCGTTTTCAAAACGATTTTAATATCAAACCACGCGGTCAGATGCTTGACGTAATAAAGATCGTGTTCAAATTTTCCCTGACTTTCTTCAAGGGTAGAGGCATAGTTGTAACGGACTTGCGCCCAACCAGTCAGTCCCGGCTTCACCGTAAAGCGAAGCGCGTAAAAGGGGACTTTTTTTTGAAGCTGTTCTACAAATGTCTCGCGTTCAGGCCGCGGGCCAACAAGACTCATCGTGCCGAAAAGAATGTTGATGAGTTGAGGGATCTCATCTATCCGTTTTGCTCGCAGGAACCTTCCCAATGGCGTGACCCGTGGATCGTTTTTTTCTGCCCATACCGCGCCATTGGCTTCCGCATCTACCCGCATGGTTCGAAATTTTATAATCTTAAAGAAGCGTCCCTTGAATCCAACCCGCTCTTGGCAATAAAAGACAGGCCCTTTAGAGTCAATCTTGATCAGAATCGGAAAGATAATAAATGCCCAAGAGGTTCCGATTAAGCCCAGCACGGAAAGGCAGATATCCATCAATCGTTTTATGAAGCGAGACGCGGGGGAACGCCTGAACCCGTCACAGAAAATAAGATCAGTTGGCTTCAGCAATTGGACGGGAACACGTCCGGAAATTTCTTCATAAAAAGTGGTTCCTTCAACGACCCGAACCCCCTGTACCCGCAGCGTAATGAGAAGATCAACTGGCAGTTGCCTCCTCCGTCCTGCGAGGGCAATCACGACAATCTGAATTCCCTCTTTTCGCAGAATAGTAAAAAGCCGTTTCCATTCGCTGACCTGGCCATGCGCCTTTGTTGTATCCCACTCAAAGTTGGTTACCGGAGCGGGATATTTAATTCCTTTCTGATCAGCAGTCAAGAAAGCAACCAATTTTTCCGCCATGGGCCCTGAACCCAGCACGAGAATAGGAGCCCTTCCCTTTTTGAAAAACGATTGAAGTAATCCGGCGGAGCGACTTTGTAAGGACGATGCAGTACCCATCATTATCTGTTTGGCTCATTATGGCCGTAATACATGTATTCATTATATCGAAGCGGCCAGGGGACACTGGCTCGATTCAAAACGGCACCAATGATCTTTTCCGAATCTAAGACGTGCGCGGCGTATTGAATGCTCCGCTTAGAAACATCCCCGGATCGAACAACCAGTAAAATTGCATCAACCACTTCCGAAATGGGATACATTTCAGAGCCCGGCATAATGGGCGGGGTATCCACAAAGACATAATCGAACAATCCGACTTCTTGTTTTTCCGTTTGAAGAAAACCTTCCAACTTTTCTTCCCAACGTATGGTGTGATATTGTTTTCTCACGATCGGAAGGATTTCTTTTAATCGGCCCAAGTTTACATTTTCTCTTTTGCTCTGCGACCATTGTCCCATTGGAAGAATGGTTAAATTCGGATGCGGTCCCGGTACAAACACTTTTTCTAAGTCAGCCTGGCGCATGAGAACATCAATGAGTCCCTTTCCCGACTCTAACTTGAAATAATTCGAAAGCGTGGGGTGTCTAAAATCGGCGTCAATGAGCATGACCCTTCTCCCAAAATCTCTTGCAGCAACGATGGCCAGATTAGAGACGGTTACAGTTTTCCCTTCGCCTTCTGCACAACTGGTCACTGCGATCACTCGTTTGTCTTTCGCTTTACAGGCAAGATCAACTCTGGAGAACAGATGCCGGTATTGCTCAACAACGGGAGATTCCGCATCGGTCACCGAAATGAGATCAGGATTGCGAGGTGTTTTGACCGATTCCATATCGAGTGGTTTGTCCTCTACGTTAATGGGATCAGCCGATTTTTGTCCAGACATGTTGTCTTGAGACCTCCTGTTTTTTAATCGTATCCACATCTTCCCATGATGAGGGCAGAACGAGTCTTTGAATTTGTTTCTCCGGATCGAGTCCCGGAAAAAGTCTTGGGGCAAAGATCGTCCGATTGCTCCTTGCCTCCTCATAATCTAAAATGGCTGCGAAGACGGGAATCTGTGGGATGACTCTTTCTAACTCTTCCGGTTGATAAATGGACCGATCCGGACTGCTTCTAAACCATAGGAAGCCAAATCCAATCGCCAATCCAAAAAGAAGTCCGAAAAACCCAATCTGAATCGGATTGGGTTGAATCGGTCGAATCGGAAAATGGGCAGGATCAATAATCCGAAACTGGCTGTCTTGTTTTGTGTTTGTACCTTTCAATATTTCCAAGTTCGGATTTCGCTCTAAAAGGACATGATAGTTCTCTCGAATGCGAGAGTATTCTCGCTGCAAATCAGATCGCTTTTGTTCACGAAGCGGCGTTCGATCAATGTGCTCTTCCAACGTTCGAATTTTTAGACGGATCTGTTTTTCTCTTGCGATGAACCAAGCCATGTCTTTGACGATCAGGGATTCTTGGTCTTGATTGGAAGCCAAAGATGTCTTTTGTTTTCGTTCATGAGTCAAGGGCAGTTCTTCAAGGGCTTGAATTTCTCTTTTTAACTCTCGGATGTTTGGATGCGAGTCCTTTAATCGTCCTTGTAAGATCAACAATTCACGCTTTAGCGTTGTCAATTTTTCCCGTCTTGGTATCGTTTTTACGGCGGTCTCATCCGCGGCCTTTGCCTCTTTTGCGAGCCGAAGATCAATTTGTAAGCGATCTAGCTTACGAAGATTGGCCTCCATTTGTTCAGGGAGTTCGTCATAATATTGCAGTTCAAATGTTTTGATTTTATTTTCCTGTTCTTCCAGATTTTTCTTAATCTTCTCCAACTCTCCTGTAAGGAGCCCCGTAACGCCGTCGGCTTGCTGTTGTTTGCGTTGTGATGTTTCCTCAATAAAATAATTGGCCAAGGCTGCGGTCACTCGCATCGCCACGGTTGGATTCTCATTGAGATACGAAATAGAAAAGGCGTTTAGATGATTTAACCCCACGGTTTCTATTTTTGTATCTTCCCGCATTTTTTCAACCTGCATTTCTTTTATTGTTGTGAGGTTCTTATAGAGTCCGAACTGATCAACAATTTTTTGGAGGGAAGATCGGTTCAATATTTGTTGGCTCAAGGTTGAGAGCTGAGACGAAACGGGTTCAGATCCAAGCGCATATGTATTCGTTAAGTCAATTTCTCCCTCTTGGACCAAGATCAGGGTTGTGGACTGGTATCGCTTTGGCAGGAGGAAAATCAGGGCGAGCGTCAGGAGCAGTACGCTAAAAAATGGGACAAAAAACCACCACTTATTATTTCGAAATACACTCAAGAATTCAACAGTTCGCCTGCGTCTATCTCGCGTACCCATCATAATAGAGACCATCCAATTGAGAGGAAAATGAAAGTGATTATACAGACCCTAGTATTGTGGGGTAAAAATGGAAGGTTGTCAAGGACGCCTCTAAAAACTGTGATAGCCTAAACAAAATGTCAGTGTAACAGCCAGAACAAAATGTCAGTAAGATAGCTCCTGTGTGTAACCGAAAAGACAGGAGGGGAAGGATGATTTTACTGACGATGAAAGAAGAGAAGAAATTGACTGTGGTTCAAAAGGTAATGGATGGAACGATGGATATCGAACAGAGTTCCAAAGTGTTGGGTATTTCAGAAAGGCAGATTAAGGTGGACCCCATTGTCTAGACAACTCTTTGCGTTCAACTCCCCCCTGTC
>JBBTIN010000007.1:0-31950 GCA_038059935.1 Nitrospirota bacterium | reverse complement strand
CCAATATCCAAGAGGGCTTCCAAGCTTTTTTAAACTCCTATCTCTGTTTTAGGGTACGAACAGATAGTGAGGTTGCAGTTGGAGTAGTCTGTCCTGGGTGCGAAACGGGGCGGAAAAGGGGTTAAAAGAGAACAAAAGGAGGTGGAAAGAGGCATAAACAAAGCCATCCAGTCCTCCCGAAAAGTCAAAAAGCGCACGTCCAACGGTTTCAACTTGCCATAAACGATAAAGGCGACTTCAAAAACGGGTTATTAGAGGTGCCCTTTATATGAAATTCACCCACTACCGGGGTTGGTATTTTTATTTACAACTCCTATACAAAAAGATATACTTCGCCCTTCTTTTTCATGGAGGAATTCAAATGAAGATATTAAAATGCACACTATTGTTGATGATTACTTTTGTCCAGCTTGGATGCGCGACTGTTTTCAATTCACATTCGCCCCGGGTTCATGTGGATACCGATCCGAGGGGCGCAAAAGTCTGGGGGAATTATTCGTCACAAGAAGAAACCACCCCGGCCTTGGTCAACATTAAAAAGGGGGGAGAGGTCTACCTTGACCTGACAAAAGAAGGCTACTATCCGCATTCCGTCAAGCTGGACAAAAATGTTCAGCCCGGGTTTTGGGCCAATTTTTTGATGGGGTCGCTTTTTCCGATTGGTTTCTTTATTGATTGGCAAACGGGGAACATGTGGAATTATCAGGATCGCGTCTTTGTGAAGTTGGAAAAAAAATCGGAGGGAGACGCGCTGCTTGATACCGGCAATACAGAACGAAACCCGATGCCGTCTGATTCACGCAGGGCATCCTCGAAACCCAGACGCGAGGAGGTTAATTTGTCGGGGCCTCGATTGGGATTTACTCATTTTACAGAAAAGTTGCGTAAACAGATTCAGAAGGTTCAACGGGACGAGAGCGGGTTGGCCGGGGCTGACCTGGTGGTCAGAGATATCGTCACGCAATTTGGGTGGCATTTTGAAAAAGCAATTTCGATGAAAGAAGCCGGCCCAATGGTGGTGGTTGCGTTGCAACCTCTGGTTGGAGGCGTTGATCAGGACTTAGATCTCGTCACTGTCAACGGTTTTCTGGGGATCAGAACCCCGTCTGGATTTGAGTTTTCAGTGGGCCCCACTTGGTTTGAAGACGAAACCGCTGTCACATACGCAATGGGAGCAAACGTTTCCTCTGGTTGGTTAAAAGTTCCATTCAATCTCTCGGTCACGCCCCTTCGGGACGGAACGAGTGTCACATTTCTCTCTGGATTTAGCTGGTAAGCTTATGCCCAAATGACAACCTATAAAGAAAAAATTTTAGTGGTGGATGATGATCCGGATATTCTGGATTTCGTCCATGACCGGCTCGTACACCTTGGCTATCAAGTGGAGTCCGTCGCCTCTGGGGAGGAGGCCATTCCTAAAATCGCTCATCTGAAGCCCTCGATCATCATGGTTGATCTTCAGATGGGGCGCGTTGATGGGATGGAGGTGTTGAGAAAAGTCAAAGACGATCCCGAAATCGCGGTCATTATGATGACTGCGCATGCCTCCGTGGACAATGCGGTCAAAGCGGTGAAGGAAGGCGCCTTCGATTTTATTTCCAAACCGTTTTCCGGAGATCATCTGGCAATGGTTGTTGAGAAAGCCATTTCGGCGCAAGCACTCAAGCGGCAAAACACCGTCTTGCTGGAAGCGTTACATCAACCCTATCGTGAAATTATGGGAGAAAGCCCTCTGCTGAACACGGCCAAGGCACTGGCCAAACGTGCGGCTTCTACCAATTCAACTGTGTTGCTGTTGGGGGAAAACGGAACAGGAAAGGAAGTCTTTGCCCGTTCAATACATCGTTGGAGTCCGCGCGCAGGCGAACCGTTTGTTATAATCAACTGTGTCACGCTACGCGAAGAACTCTTGGAGAGTGAGTTGTTTGGTCATGAGAGGGGTGCCTTTACTGGCGCGCATCAAATGCGGCGCGGCAAGTTGGAAATTGCCAATGGCGGCACAATTTTTTTGGATGAGATTGGCGATATGAAGATCGCCCTTCAGGCCAAGCTGCTCCGCTTTCTGCAAGAAAGAGAGTTTGAGCGCGTGGGCGGAAACCAAACCCTTACCGTGGATGTCCGTGTCATTGCCGCGACCAATCGTGATTTGGATCATGCCGTTGAAATCGGTCAATTTCGGGAAGACCTTTTCTTTCGTCTTAATGTGGTCTCGCTTTCTTTGCCATCGCTTCGGGAGCGAAAAGAAGATATTGAATCGCTCTGTGCATCCTTTCTCCAGCAATCTTGTCAACAGATTCGGCGACCACTGATGTCTTTGTCAAAAGAGGCGATTACCCATTTGACGCAATACCACTGGCCGGGCAATATCCGTGAATTGAAAAACATGATTGAGCGCGCGGTGGTTCTCGTTTCTGGCAATGAAATTAAGCCGTGCGATTTGCCCCTTTTGCAAACGCGTGAACGGCGAAGAGCAAAAAGGGAAGAAACCATGGTTGAGCCTTATCATGTTTCCGTTTTATCCCATCAAAAGAGAGTCATTGCGAAGGCACTACAAGAAACCGCTGGAAATCAGTCCAAGGCCGCAACTTTATTAGGCTTGCAGCGCACGTATCTTTCACGACTGATGAAACAGATGGGCATCGGGCGATCGTGACGAAGATCAAAAAATTTTTAGGCCTTGGCCTCATGGTGCTTTTTTCCCCAATTGATATTTGGGCGGCCTCTTCCTGTTCTGAAATCACGGCGTCGTTGGTTGCTGTGGAAGGACGAGTCGAGTCGCTTTCCAAGGGCGAGTCCGATTGGCAATCTGCAAAAAAAAAGGATCGTTTCTGTCCAGAAGATCAGGTTCAAACGCTGGAAAATAGCCGCGGCACGCTTCGCCTTAAAAACAAGATGATCCTGAAGATGGATCAGAAAACGATTGTCCGATTTTCTCGTACCGACAAGCTGTCCTTATTGGAAATGATTATGGGGCGCGGATTTTTCTTTGATCTTTTTCCAAGATCGCTCACCATCGAGACCCCGTTTGTGAATGCGAATGTGGACGGCACCGAGTTTGTGATTGCGGTGGATCCGGATCGCCAAACGACGACGATTACGGTCATGGAGGGGAAGGTCACCGCGATGAACGATGCGGGAAGCGTAACGCTCACAAAAAATTCGGTTGCTGTGGCCAAATCGGGAGAGGCGCCCACTCGTTTTACGGTCAATCCAAAAGACGCGGTTGCTTGGGCGTTTTATTATCCACAAATTTTAAATCTGCGAGAATTGCAAATTGATATTACCAATCAGGACGAGCACTCTTGGCAGATGCGGATGCGGCGGTCTAGTTTCTATGCGCAATCGGGAAATTTGCAAAAGGCTTTTTCAGAGATTGCTGGATTAAATGAAATAAGCGATTCGCAATTTTATATTTATCGCGCATCGTTGCTCCTTTCTGTCGGGCGCGTGAAAGAGGCGCAATCCGATCTTGAAAAGGTGTTCCAGATGAGTCCTCAAAACGGCCTTGCCCTTTCACTTCAGGCGATCATTGCCGTTTCTCAAGACGATAAAAAGCAGGCGATGCAATGGGCCACGGATGCCGTTACAGCCGCGCCGAACTTGGCCAGTCCCAAGATTGCTTTATCTTATGCCCATCAGGCAAATTTTAATTTACCTTTGGCATTAAAGGCTACGCAAGAGGCACAAATGCTTGATCCAAAAAGCGCGTTGGTCTCAGCGCGACTGGCCGAGCTTTGGATGTCTATTGGCGAGACGGACAAGGGTTTGTATGCGGCCAAAAAATCGGTTGCTTTGAATCCGGATTTGTCGCGGGGAGAAACGATTTTAGGTTTTGCCTATTTGACACAAATCAATGTGGATGAGGCCAAGCGGGCATTTGAAAAAGCGATTGCGCTGGATCAATCCGATCCCCTTGCTCGGTTAGGATTGGGGTTGGCCATGATTCGGAAGGGTGATTTGGTCGGGGGGCGTGAGCAGATTGAGGTGGCAGTTGGGCTTGATCCGAATAATGCGTTGATTCGAAGTTATCTCGGAAAAAGTTATTATGATGAAAAGAAAAATCCGCTAGCGAAAGAGCAATTTGAGATTTCAAAAAGATTAGACCCGAAAGACCCCACGCCGTTTTTCTATGATGCCATTTTGAAACAGTCGGAGAATCGGCCTGTGGAAGCGCTCCGCGACCTACAAACGTCGATCGAGTTAAATGACAATCGCGCGGTTTATCGTTCTCGTTTGTTGTTGGATGAGGACTTGGCCTCACGCAGTGTCAGCATGGCCGGGGTGTACAACGATTTGGGTTTTCAGCAGTTGGCACTCAATGAGGGCTTTAAGTCGTTGAGCACTGATCCCACCAATTATTCCGCGCATCGTTTTTTAGCGGATTCTTATGCGGCGATGCCGCGGTCGGAGATTGGCCGCGTGAGTGAACTGCTTCAATCGCAGTTGTTACAGCCCTTAAATGGCAATCCGGTACAGCCTCGATTGGGAGAAAGTGGAGCGGGCATTTTATCGGGGACTGGCCCTGGCGATATCTCCATGAGTGAATTTAATTCACTCTTTATGCGAGATGGGGTTCATCTTCTTGTTTCTGGTGTGGGGGGTGCAAACAGTACATTGGGAGAGGAGGTCATTCTTTCTGGTCTATCCGGCCGGTATTCTTATAGTTTGGGACAGTTTCATTTGAAGACCGATGGCTTTAGGGAAAATAATGATCGGGATCAAACAATTTACAATGCGTTTGTCCATGTGAGTCTAACGCCCAATGCAACGATTCAAGCGGAAGTCCGATTAGAAGACACGGAAACGGGCGATCTCCCATTACGATTTGACCCGGCTAAATTTGCATCCACAGAGAGAAATAGCATTGACGCTAAAACCTACCGTGTGGGCTTTCACTATCGGTCTACGCCTCGTTCCGATTTCGTCGCATCTTTTTTCTACCAAGATAGGGGCCACGGGTTTATTCGCTCTGAAGCGGGTATCAAAGCAGATATCAAGGATGAAATTGGTGGCTTTAGTGGTGAAGCGCAGCACTTGTTTCGCGTGGACCCGTTTAGTCTTGTTACGGGTGGGGGGCATTTTGATGGAGAGAACACAAGGAATGGCTCGGTAGAGCTTGCGTTTTTGGGTTTGCCCCCTGAGTCTTTCAAGGAGGATGTTAATTCTCGTCACACCCACCTTTATACCTATGCCCATATTCACCTTTCGTCCAATGCAACGATGACTTTGGGGGGAAGTGGTGACAGATTTGACGGGCTACCGAAGGACAAGGAGCAGTTTAACCCAAAATTTGGGCTGACATGGAAGATGTCTCCCTCTACTACTTTACGAATAGCCAGTTTTAGAGTCCTCAAAAGGCCGCTTGTTTCAAATCAAACGATAGAGCCAACAGAGGTTGCTGGATTTCAACAGTTCTTTGATGATGATAATGGGGCTGATTCGATGCGAAAAGGCATTGCGTTAGAGCGGCAGTTTTCCCATAGCCTGTTTGGGGGAGTAGAGCTTTCCAAAAGAAAAATAATAATCCCTTTTACCACTCTTATTCCAGACGAAGAACCAGAAGTCCATGTAGATGAACGGTTAAATCGAATCTATCTCTACTGGGCTTTTCTTCAGCAGGTGTTCGCGAGTGCGGAATACCAAGTCGAAAAATTTGATTCAGACAATATTACGATTTCCTCTGCCAAAAAAATAAAGACCGAGCGTGTTCCGTTGAGTCTTCACTTTTTTTACCCGGGCGGACTATTTGTTAAATTCAAAACAACCCATATAGCACAGGAGGGACTCTTTGAAGGATCATTGTCCCCTTTTGATTTTGGGAAGGATCAGTTTTGGCTTTTTGATGCTTCGATAGGATATCGATTGCCTAATCAACGGGGAATGTTTACGATTGAAGCGAAAAATCTGCTTGATGAGTCATTTCAGTTTCACGAGACCGATATTGCGAACCCGCTTATTCAACCGAAACGATTGATTTTTGCCAAATTGACATTATTGTTTTAATTTTTGTAGATTGGTTAATTTTTAAGAAAAGGAGGTGCCTTAAAGAAAAAAATATTGTGAAAAGTTTGGAAGTTCAATATTATCGTACAAATAAAAAAATAATAGGAGAATACAATGGCAAGTGAAAAAGTCGCAGCAAAGACAGTACCCATGAAACGTACAGTAGCAAAAGCAACAGTAACGAATGATGGACATGAAGAGAGAAAAGGAATGAAGGTCATTGTTACGTTCGATGTGGATAGTGCCAAAATAACGATTAAGGATGAGAGAGGAAGAGACTACGTTAAGGGTAAGGCGCCCGTTGGCATGAAGTTTATTACTGCAGAATCAATTCTGATTTTAAAGACAAACCACACAGCAGGATCGGTGAGACTCAATGGAAGTTGGTTCCATTATGCTTAGCAAACAAGAATAGGGTAGAAAAGCAGGTTTTATCCTTACAGTCCCCCTTTGCGGCGCCGTAAAGGCGCCGCAAAGGTTGGCGTTGATCTAAAACAATGACCCTCTCATTTGATCTTCCCCTCTTTGATCCGATCTTTTCTGCAATCGAAGAAGGTGAACGCCTCATCAAAATCAATGGCCTGTGGGGCGCGTCCGAGGCCTTCTTCCTCTCACGCCTTCTTGCAAAAGGAATTCCCTTTTGCCTGGTCACCCCCTCCGCACCCGAAGCGCATCGTATGCTTCACGAGATTCGATTTTTTAGTGAACAGACCACCTCCGCACTCCCGCTTTCGCTTTTTCCCGGATGGGATATCTTTCCGAATGAGCCCGGCGCGCCGCGCGCCGATTGGGTCGCAGAACGCCTTTCACTGCTTTATCGCTTATCCCTGAACGAACCGGTTTCTATCGTGACTTCCATTGAGGGATTTTTACAGAAAGTTTTAGATCGGTCATTTTTAATCAAACAATCTAAAATCCTAAAAGAAAGAGACTCACTTGAACGCGATCTTTTTATTGAACAACTTTTTCAAAACGCGTATGAACCGGTCTCGTCAGTCACCACGGCCGGAGAGTTTGTCGCGCGTGGCGGGATTGTTGATTTCTTCCCGCCCACATCGGCACATCCCATTCGCGTTGAATTCTTTGGTGATACCGTCTCATCGCTTCGCACGTTTGATGCTGCAACACAAAAATCAATCGCGCCAATGGAGTCGGCCGTCCTCATTCCGGGACGGGAAGATCACAGGAACCCGCAATATCGAGCGATGACATTTTCAGACTATCTTTCACCGGAAACAATTTTAATCGTTGATGAGCCCGACGCGGTTTCACTCAAAGGAACACAGTTTTACCAAATCGTAGAAGAAACCGCGATGCTTGCAGGCAAAAAAAATGTGACCGATCTTCCGGTCTTACCCGCCTCACATTTGTTTCCCACAAAATCACGTCATACCATGATTCATTTAGAGTCGCTTTCGATTGGATCGAACAAAAACGCGAAACGGTTTATGTTGAATGTTCCCGCGCTTTCCACTTTAGGGCTGGGACGTTTCGGCCAATCGTTTTCAGACGGAATCGAGAAACTCAATCGCTTGCGATCCGATCACACCCTAATTATCGCAGTACGAAATCAGATTCAGCTTGATCGCTTCAAGCGCATTTTTGACGATTATAATTTGCCCTACGCGCTTTGGAACAAAGATGTCGATCTCTCTTTTCCCGCGCCGGTTTTTCTGGCGATTGGCGAAATCACCGAAGGGTTTTCTCTTCCTGAAATCAAGACGATTTTTTTAACCGATGAGATTTTGTCAGGTCACGCCGGCAAGAAAAAAAACAGTGCGTCTAAAGGCATTTCTGATGATCGCACGACTTTCTTTGCTTCCATTGATGATCTGAAGATTCGAGACATTGTCGTTCATGTTGATCACGGGATTGGACTTTATTTGGGAATCAAGCGGCTTTCGATAGCACCAGAAGAGTGGAGAAAAGACGGCAAGAAGTTAGAGGCCGACTTTCTGGTCTTGGAGTATTTAGGGGGAGACAAACTCTATGTCCCGCTCGATGCCTTAAAGCGCGTTCAAAAATATATCGGATTGGAAGGGGGATCGCCCACACTGGATCGGCTGGGCGGTGGACGCTGGTCGCGCACCAAAGAAAAGGTCAAAAAAGCGATTGACGATATGACAGAGGAGCTCCTCGCTTTGTACGCCGAACGGGAGGTCGCAAAAGGGCACCCCTTCTTGCCGACCGCGCATATTGAAGAGTTCGCGGCGGCATTTCCTTATGAAGAGACCCCGGATCAGTTGACGGCCATTTCCGATATTATTTGCGATATGCAAAGCGAAAAGCCGATGGATCGGTTGATTTGCGGCGATGTCGGATATGGGAAAACAGAGGTCGCAATGCGCGCGGCCTTTCTCGCTGCAATGGATAATAAGCAAGTCGCAGTAATGGTGCCAACGACGCTCCTTGCAATGCAGCATGGCGAGACGTTTGCCAAACGCTTTGCGTCTTTTCCGGTCAAGACGGCGACGCTGTCTCGGCTGACTGCTTTGAAGGATCAAAAGGAAACTTTAGCGAATATTAAAAAAGGGGCGATTGATATTGTGATTGGCACACATCGTCTTTTGGGAAAAGATATTATGTTCCGCGATTTGGGACTTGTCATTATTGACGAGGAGCATCGGTTTGGCGTGCGGCACAAGGAGCGGCTGAAGCAATTGCGAAAAGAAGTGGACATCTTAACCCTAACGGCGACGCCCATTCCCCGAACACTTCAAATGGCCGTTTCCAAGATGCGCGATATGAGTGTCATTGAAACGCCGCCGGTCAATCGGCTCGCGATTCGGACGGTTGTTGCCCCGTTTGATCCGAAACTCATTCGCGAGGTGGTGTTTCGGGAATTGGTGCGCGGCGGCCAAATCTTTTTTGTGCATAACCGCGTTCAGGATATTACAACAGTCGCCGAGATGCTCACCACGCTGATTCCAGAAGCTACGATTGGCATTGCGCACGGGCAGATGCGCGAGGGCGAATTGGAAAATGTCATTACGAAATTTCTCGCAAAAGAGTATACGCTGCTGGTTTGCACCACGATTATCGAGTCGGGGCTGGATATTCCGTCTGCCAATACGATTATCATCAATAATGCCGATCGGTTTGGGCTGGCCGAGATTTATCAATTACGGGGGCGTGTCGGGCGATCTGATGAGCAAGCTTACGCCTACTTACTGGTACAGGAAGAGGCGATGATCACGGATACAGCACGCCAACGGCTTCAGGCACTTTCTGAATTTTCGGAGCTTGGGGCGGGTTTTCATATTGCGGCGCGCGATTTGGAAATTCGCGGCGCGGGAAGTCTTTTAGGATCGGAGCAGTCGGGTCAAGTCGCCGCGGTCGGCTTTTCACTTTATTTGGAGATGATTGAAGAGCGGGTGCAATCGTTTCGTGGACAAACGCAAGCGGCGGAAATGGAAACAACAGTTTCATTGCAATGTTCCGCCTTCATCCCGGAGGAGTATATTGCTGATCCGCATCATCGTCTCACGTTGTATCGGCGGTTGACTTCGGCGAAGACCGACAATGAAATTACCGAGATTCAATCGGAGTTGTTGGACCGATACGGGAATATTCCAGAGCCTTTGGCGCGCCTTTTAGAAACGGTAACGTTAAAGGTGTTGGCGCATGCCGCTCGCGTGATCAAGGTGTCACAAGAGGAGAAGGGGATTGCTTTCTGGGTTGATGCGGCAGTTCCCATGAAAGAGAGTATTGTGAATGCGTTGTTGAAAAAGTTTAAGGGAAAGATTTTGTTTGTCACCCCTTTTTCTTTCCGTCTTACAATGCAGGATCGTTCCCATGAAGCAATCTTTTGTGAGACACTTGACTGTCTCACCGTACTGAAAGGATAAAGATGAAAAAACGATTATCAGGAATTCTCATTGGAGTTGTTTTTATTGGCGTTGCTAATCTGGCGTCTGGAGCGACGCCCATTGACCGCATTGTCGCCACGGTCAATGGAGAAATAATTACACAAAGTGATCTTCTTAAAACAGCAGCCCCGCTCACAGCCCTCATCGAGGAAAAAATCATTCTGCAATCCGCCGAAAAAGAAGGCGTAAAAATTTCCGAATTAGAACTGGAACGCGGTCTGCAAGAGATGGAGCGGCAAAATCAATTTGAAGATCGAGAAGCGTTTCGTCAGGCCGTCATTACCTCATCCGGTCTTTCATGGGAAAACTATTTATCTCGTCTCAAAGTCGAAATGACTACGATGAAACTGATGGGTCGGCAACTCCAAGATTTATTTGTGACGGAAGAAGAAATCAAAGCGGCCTATCGTCGCGATCCAAAAGCGTTTCAGTCCGACAAAGTGGCACTGAGACAGATTTTGTTTCCCGTATCCCCGGAAATGCCGGAGGCTTCCATTTCAGCAGTAGAAAAGACGGCAAATAAGATTGCCCTTGAGATTACGGGGGAAACGGATTTCGAGAAGTTCAGAACAAATGATTCGTTCATTGAATCTGGAGCAGCGGTGAGTGATCTGGGTTATTTTAACCGAGACGACCTTGCGACTGAAATTGCACAGCTTGTTTTTATTTTGGAGATCGGGGAGACCAGCGCCGTCATCAAAACCCCGACTGGCTTTCATTTCTTTCAAGTTACGAACAAAAGTACGGCCGTTTTGTCTGAAGATACGACGCGTACAAAAATATCAGAACATCTATTAAGAGAAAAGCGGGAGGCGTTCAATCAAGAATGGATGCGCCAGATAAAAAGAGAGGCGGTTATTGAGATAAAATAGTATCCATAACCTGCTGTAAACAATTGAGCCCCGCCGCCACATCCGATCCCAAATGAATTCGAATAATACGGCGACGGCCTTGTGCCAAACTCTTAAAATCGCCTTCTGCCTGTGCCGATTTTAAGAGGCCAAACGTAAAGATTTCACCCGGAATCGCCACGTCTTCCAAGTCATCCGAAGTGATTTGAATAAAAAGACCGCAATTCGCTCCCCCCTTATGAAGCTGCCCCGTTGAATGCAGGAATCGTGGGCCATAATCAAGCAGCGTCGCCACCTTTTTTTTGTCCCGAATTGCAAGACGCATCGCGGCAAGCGCCTGATGAACAACGTCGCTTCGTTCCAGATAAACATTAAAAGCCACATAGTCACCCAGATTGATTTGGTTAAGATGATCAGCCAATATCTCCGATACGGTTTTATACGCTTTAAGCCAATTCTTGTTTCGATCATCACAAAATATAGAGATTCCCTGCTCGATGACCAGCGGCAAATCCTCGCGCAACTCGCCTTTTCTCTTAAACTCATCTAAGAGCAACTGGGTGCAATCTTTGCTCTCTTGTACGTTAGGCTGATCAAACGGATTAATGCGAAGCAACGCCCCCGCAATCGCCGTCGCCATTTCCCAAAGAAAAAACGCCTGCCCCAGATTCAGAAAATCTGAAATCTGCGCTTGAATAATTGGGAACCCCGCATTTTTCAGCGCGGTTATTTTGTCCGGCTCCGTTTCAGACTCACCGGCATAATGAATATAAACAAAAATACGATCATACCCATAGACATCGGGATTTCCCGGCGGCTCATCTGATATGGGTACAATGCCAACCTCTTCTTTTCCGGTACTTTCCGCAATCAATTGCGAAAGCCATGTTGAAAAACTTTGAATGGCGGGGGAGGCAATAAACGTAATCTTGTCGCGCCCAAGTTTGGCCAACTCCGACAAGGTCACTCCCAGCAGAACCCCCGGATTTTGTGCTGGAGGAATATCGGCACCGCAACTGACCACCATTTGTTTAGCACGATATAAAAGTCGTTCGACATTAACACCCATCAGGGCTGCCGGAATGATTCCAAAATGGGAAAGCGCAGAATAACGCCCGCCCACATCCGGCGCTCCGAGAAAAAGATCCCGAAATTGATTCTTTCGCGCAAGCACCGAGAGCGGCGAGGCGGGATCGGTAATCGCAATAAAATGAGTCCCCGCCTGGTCCCCCTTTATTTTTTGTACTTGATTAAAAAAATACTGATAAAGGGAGATCGTTTCAATCGTTCTACCCGACTTGCTAGAAATAATAAAAAGGGTTTTGGCCAGATCAATTTGATTTTCAATCCGTTTTATTTGTGCCGGAATGGTGCTATCTAAAACATGAAGTTCCGGGAACCCGGGAACAATGCCAAAAATCGTCCGAAACACTTCGGCAGAGAGGCTGCTTCCCCCCATGCCCAATAGTAAAATATTTTTAAACCCGTCGGCACAAACGGATTCAACGAGTGCCTTGATTCGGGGAAGGAACTCTATTTCTTGCTCAACCAGATTAAGCCAGCCCAGGGCATTTCGAATAATTTGATGGTGTGCCGGGCCGGTATGCCAAAGGGTGGGGTCTTTCTCCCAAAGTCTTTTGACAAACCCCTTCTGCTCCAAGACTTTAAGCCTTGCATCAATTTCTTCGCGACCATGCCGCGATTCATGAAGAGGAGAAAATAAACTCATATTAATGGGCGGAGAGAGAGGGATTTGAACCCCCGGTGGAGTTACCCCCACATCTGCTTTCGAGGCAGACGCCTTCAACCGAACTCGGCCATCTCTCCATTACAAAATGATTTCACGGACGAATCTCCGATTCGCCCCTACCCTACCCTGCGTGTTTTGAAAAAATCTTTTAACAATGCTGACGACAAATCAGCCAATACCCCACCCGTCACCGCAATGGCATGTCTGATTTTTCGCGCCCCAATAATATCATGCACCGACCCGCACGCCCCAGCCTTCGGGTCAGTCGCCCCAAAAACAAGCCGCGCTATCCGTGCCTCTAAAATGGCCCCTATACACATTGCGCACGGCTCTAACGTCACAACCAATGTCCCACCCAATCGCCATCGGGAAAGTTTCTTCGCGGCCTTCTGCAGCACCAATATCTCCGCATGCGCGGTGGGATCATTTCGGCTCTCTTTCAGATTATAGGCAAAAAACTGCTTTCCATCACAAAACAAAACCGCCCCAACCGGCACCTCACCGCGGACCGCCGCACGCTTCGCGGCCAATAAAGCCACACGCATCGCGTCTAAATCATTTTTGGGCAATAAGGGATTCGGCAATTTGCACCGCGTTCAAGGCTGCGCCTTTTCTTAAATTATCCCCGACCACCCAAAGATGAAGACCATTTGCAACCGATTGATCCTCTCGAATCCGCCCAACATAGACATCGTCTTGCTCGGTGGTCATCAGCGGCGTCGGATAAAGCCCTCGCACGGGATCATCAAACACAATCACCCCGGGCGCAGCGGCTAAAATGGCACGCGCTTCGTTGGGGAACAGTTTTTTCTCTAACTCAATATTGACCGACTCGCCGTGAGAACGAAAAACCGGCACCCGAATCGTCGTGGCCGTAATCGCAAGCGTCGGCAAATTCAATATCTTTCGGGTCTCGGCAATCATTTTTGTCTCTTCCTCCGTAAAACCAGTTTTAGGGTCAATATCCCAATTGACAATACAGTTAAACGCGATCTGCTCTTTGTAGACCTCGCGCTTCACCTCTTGAAATAAAAGAATCGCACGGGTCTGCTCCATCAATTCGTCTATCGCATTTTTCCCGGTGCCAGAAACCGATTGAAACGTCGTCACAATCACGCGACGAAGTTTTGCCGTATCATGAAGCGGTTTTAACGCAACAACCAATTGCGCAGTAGAGCAGTTGGGATTGGCAATGATTCCGCGATGAGACAAAATCGCTTCGCCATTGACCTCCGGGACAACCAGCGGAACATTTGGATCCATCCGATAGGCGCTGGAATTATCAATAACGACCGCGCCTTGGGCGACGGCATGCGGCGTCATTTTTTTACTCAATGTCGCGTCCGTTGCCCCCAAGACAATATCTATCCCTGAAAAAACATGCTCTGTTAAAGGGGAGACGACAATCTCTTTGTCACGAAACGAAAGCGTTGTTCCGGCGGAACGTTCGGAGGCAAACAGATGCAGCTTTTCTATCGGGAAATTTCTTTCCTCCAAGATGGAAATCATTTCCTGACCGACAACGCCGGTCGCTCCCATCACAGCCACTTGATAATTGTCTTTTTTTAACATAGTCATAAGCGAGTGTCTGAACGGAAACTCCAATTTTTGTCATTTCGACCAAAGGGAGAAATCTATTACCTCAATGTTATCAAGTCCTTAAGATTTCTCACCCTGTCGAAATGACAAAGAAAGAGTCTTTTCGTTTAGCCACAAGCGGGGTATTGTGCCTTCTTACCTGATGAAATTGCAAGATGCAAAACTACGTCTTTAACTTCTTCCCCAGATGCTTCTCCACACTTGCAATCTTGCTGGTCAATCGCCCCTTGTGCCCCTTGCGATAGTCTATCTTCACAATCGCCGAAACACGATCACAATCCTCCGCCATTCGCGTCAGACAATCTTGAACGACACCCAACGCATCGTCCCAATTCCCTTCAATCACCGTGCCCATCGGATTCAAACGATAATCCAAACCGCTCTTTTCAATAATCTCAAGAGAACGGGCTACATACTTGCCAACACTATCCCCCTTCGTCAGCGGCGACATCGAAAACTCCAATAAAATGGTTTGATCCTTTTTGGATTTTTTTTTTGTTTCTTTTTTTGAAATCATTCATTCCTCCAGTGATGATCGTGTAGGGGCGCACAGACAGGTGCGCCCCTACAATTATTATAAAATGCGGGCACGGTGACCATGCCCCTACAAAACAAGATTACATTTCTCACAATGTTTAGCACTTGCTTGACTCACATGGCCGCATTTGGGACAACGCTGCTTTTGAAGCCCGGGAGGCGGCCGCCGAAGACCGGGCAACATAATAAATAAAATCCAAACGCCAATCGCTGAAAATAAAATGGCAGTGACAATCGGACTACCCATTTAACGTTTCTAATGCCTGCTTCGCAAGATCGGCACCTGAAAATTTCGGATCGAGTCGTAATGCCTTCTGAAGCGATTGCCGGGCCAGCTTGTGATCCCCCGGGTTCCCCCGTTTAATGTAGGCCATCCCAAGATGGTAATGAACAATCGGATTTTTAGGTAAACCATCGGCGCTTTCCTTCAGAAGAGAAACTGCCTTCAAATAAATCCCTTTTTTATAATAGACCCATCCTAATGTGTCTGAAATCTTCGGATCCTTTGGGCGATCTTCTTTTGCAATGGACGCCAATTCGATCGCGCGATCTATTTGCTCGCCGCGCTCTGCATAAATCCACGCGAGATTGTTGGCCGCGGCCGGATGGCGTGGATGAATCTTCATAACCATTTCATACAACCCCCTTGCTTCCTCTGTTTTTCCCTGACCGTCGTAGATCGCGCCTTTTAGCATATGGCCTGCGACAAATTTCGAATCTATTTTAATCGCCTTGTCTAAAATGGCAATGCCTTCATTAAACTTTTTCTCTTCGGCATACAGCATCCCTAAATCAAGATAAGCGCTCATAAAGCGCGGATCCATTTCAATGGCCTTGTTCAAACTTTCTTTCGCAAGCTTCAATTGTTCTCCCCCACGATAGAGTCTGGACAACAGAAAATAGAAACGCGTATTTTTAGGCGAAACCGCAATCTGCTTTTGTACACGGCGAATCGCCGCTTCTGGATTTTTCTGGGAAAGCAGTCCCGACACAATCTGATCCAACGCGTCTAGCGCATTGATATTGTCCAATAAAATCTGCTCGAAAAATACGGCAGCCTCCCCTTCTTTTTTTTGAATTCTACGAATGAGTCCCATCCGATAAAGCGTCTGTGGGTTCTTTGGTAAAACCTTCAGTATCCGTTCAGAAATAAACTCCGCCCTTTTAATCTCATTTTTTGTCAGCGCAACGTCGGCCAATACCGTCGCAGCCAACAGATTGCCTCCATCTATTTTAAGAACCATCGTGGCTTCCGAAGCCGCAAGATCGTAAGATTGCGATTGCATATAAAACGCCGCCAATGCAACATGAGGCCGAACATCGTTTTTAGGTAAATGAGAAACAGCGTCTAAAAAAGCCGTTTTGGCTTGCGCAAAATCTCCTTCTACTAAAAGTGCCCGTCCCAAATAGTAATGTCCTTCTCCAGACGCGGGGTTGCCCGTCACCACCTTTTTAAACTGTTCAACCGCCAATGCCCCCTTCTTCTCCAAAAGCAATAACCGTCCCGTAAGAAGGGGGTTATCCAAGTCAGACGGATTTAACTTCAATAGCGCGGCAATTTCGGTATCGGCCTCTTTTTGTTTGGATTGATCCAAATAAAGGACAGCTAATTTCTTACTTCCCCTACCGCTTTTAGGGTCTGCCGATTTCGCGGAAAGAAACGCCTGCTGCGCAAGATCAAACTGTTTGTCTCGAATATAAAAATCGCCCAAAATGAGAAACGGCGTCTCTTTCTTTGGGTCAATGCGACTTGCCTCTATCAGCGTTTTTTTTGCCTCTTCTTTTTTCCCCACACGAACATAGAAATCGGCCAACATAAAATAGACTGATTCTTTTTTTGGATCAACGCGGATCGCTTTTTTATATTGGGTCTCCGCCCCTTTTTGATTCTTCATCTCCACATAAAGAGAGGCGAGCGCGACATATCCGATTTGTGCCTTCGGGTCTGCTAAAATAGCACGCTTTAAGAGGGACTCGGACTCATTAAACTTTTTTTCCGAAACAAGTACTGCCGCCCATTCGAAATAGGCAATCAACATTTTTGGATCCAAGGAAATCACCTTTTGATACGATTCCTTTGCCACCGTGCGATGATTTTCTTTGACCGCAATCCGGGCGCGCAGAAGATATACCTCCGGATTTTTCGGCTCTTTTTGAATGACCCAATCTACTTGTTTTGTCGCATCCTCTTTTTTATCATAAAAGAGAAGCAACTCCCCCAAACGAAGTCGCGCATCTATCCGATTCGGGTTTTTAATGATGACATCCGAGAATGCCGCATAGGCCTCACCAAAATGCGGGTTGCCGGAGCGAAGATAAGCAATCCCTAGCTGATAAAGCGATTCTGAATCGTTTGGATTTCGACGAACCGCATTTTTAAGTTCAATGATTGCTTCTGGATATTTTTTTTCTTGAAGTGCGGCTATTCCCCTTTTGTAATAGCCTCTTTCGCGATATTCCATAAAGCCAAAAAGCGCGCCTCCCAACACCAAAAGCGTCAAGAGAGACAGCAAGATTGGCCGACGGCGATGTCTGAGCGTTCGAAATATTTTACGCATTGTCTTGCGCCCTAAATTTTAGGTATTGCTTACGCAGATCCTTGAAGCTTTCTTCCATCTCGACGCGAATCGAAGGGGACATAAACGCGCTCATTTTTTTCTCCAGCACATAAGGGTTCTGCGCGTTACTAATCGCAATGGTTCCGCTCATAATCATCTTGAGCAAAAAAAGCTCCTCTTGCGTGCGCGAATGCATCTTTTCGGCAATGGGTGTAAAGAAAAAATTATTGAACAAGATGCCATAAAGCGTGGCGGTTAACGCAATCGGAATGGTCCGAATAATCACACCCACATCTCCAATCCCCGCAAGCATTCCCATCAAACCAATCACGCTTCCAATCAGTCCAAACGCCGGCGCGGTAATTGACATCTCGCGAAAGACGCGCTCACTTTGTTCCCGTCGCTGCCTGAAAAAAGTCATCTCGACGTTCAAAAAATCTTTAATCTCATCCCCCGTCCGACCGTCAATGAGCATGGACATCGCGTCCCGAAGAAACGGACTCGCCGTCGTATTCACCGTATCTTCTAACGATAATAGCCCTTCGTACCGGCTCTTGAGCGAAAAATCAAGCAACGCGGTCACAATGCTTTGTTCGGAAGGGATTTTTGCAAAATAAGCATTCTTGGCCACGATCAGCGCGTATTTAATTCTCATAAATGGATAACTCATAAAAGCAGCGCCAATCGTGCCGGTTAAAACAAAGATCAAGCTATTAAGATTGAGATAAAGACTTCCCCCTTTCTCCGAGACCACCCCGAAAAGAAAAATAACGATACAAAAGATAACAACAAGTAGATTGATAAATCCCATTTTGCCTTTCTTATGAAGTGGCTAAACGAAAATCTTCTTTCTCTAGTCATTTCGAACGCAGTGAGAAATCTTAAGGACTTGCTAACATTGAAGCAACAGATTTCTCCCTTTGGTTGAAATGACAAAAAATGGAGTTTTCATTCAGACACGAGGTGCCTCCTCTATAAACCTTGTGTGGGTTGATATACCTTTCGGGTCACAATAATTTCAACCCGTCTGTTTTTTTGTTTACTTTCCGGCGTAATATTCGGCTCAATGGGCCTGTAAAGAGAATTACCCATCACCGTAAAACGCCCCGGCTCAAGCGACCCTTGTAAAATCAGATGCCGCGCAACCCGCGAGGCACGAACAACCGAAAGCTCCCAATTGGTCGGAAAGCGATCGCTATGGATCGGAAAATTATCGGTATGCCCAATGACATTCACCTCGTTATTGGTTCGGGCCAAAACCAACGCCACTTTTTCCAAAAAGGAAACCGTGTCGGCCTTCAGCTCCGCGCTTCCCGGATCAAAAAGAAGCGGCCCACGCAGACTAATTTTAATGGTTTGATCATCCTGAAGCACCACCTCAACATCGTTAATGTTCGTTTCTCTAATGGCCTTCTCACTCAATTCCAAAATTTGTTCCGGTGTCAGCCCGGCTGATTTGAGATCAGGTGGCCCTGTTGGCGGCAGTTTTATGTCTATGGAGGGTGTTGCCGGTATTTTCGGCGCGGAAGGATCCGATGAAACCGATATGTTGCGTGGCGTTTTATTCGGGCTGTCTATCTGAAAGGCCTCTTCGGGTGGACGCTCCGCAATTTGATAGACATACAACATCGCAAAAAAGATGAACATCGTCATCATCAGATCACCCCACTGCACCGCCCACTGATTGGCGGGCAGCCCTTGCATTTCCTCCTCAACATCCCCAAACTCTTCCGAGTTCGGATCGCTTGTCGGTGCATACACGGTCTTTCGACCTCGTCTCGACTCGGCTCGTCTATCGGATGGCGGCGTCATTTTTTGCGAGGGGAAAGCTTCTTGAACGCGGAAAAGGCTGCAGCAATTGTTTTTTGAATATCCGCCACGCTATGCGCAACAGAAAGAAAAAAGGCTTCAAATTGCGAAGGGGGAAAGGCAACGCCATTTTGCAGCAAATGATGAAAAAATTGAGCAAATAAGGCGCGATCCGACCGCAAGGCCGTTTGATAATCCACGACCTTCGTTTCATTAAAAAAGAGGGTCATTTGCGAGCCACACCGATTAATTTGAATTGGAATGCGCGCTTTTTTTGCCGCATCGTAAAGGCCTTCTTCAAGCAGGGCCGAACGCGCTTCCAGTGCTGTGTAGCATTTCTCGTTTTGTAATGGGCGAAGCGCGGCAATCCCGGCCGCCATTGCCAACGGATTTCCTGAAAGCGTCCCCGCTTGATAGACCGGGCCTAACGGCGCGAGTTGTTCCATGATTTCTTTTTTCCCGCCGAATGCGCCAACCGGAAGACCGCCGCCGATAATCTTTCCCAAGCAAGTCAAGTCGGGCCGCACACCATATTTGGCCTGTGCGCCGCCATACAAAAATCGAAATCCGCTCATCACTTCATCAAAGATTAGCACAATACCAAAAGGGCGGGTCAGCTCACGAAGCCCCGGGAGAAACCCGTCCGAAGGCAAAATTGTTCCCATATTGCCCGGCACCGGCTCAACGATAACAGCCGCAATTTGATTTCCCATTTCCGTCACCGTTTTTTGGACGGCAGAGAGATTGTTAAATGGAAGCACAATCGTATCACGGGCCAGATCGGGTGGAATACCTGCGGAATCGGGCGTTCCCAGCGTGGTTGCCCCCGAACCCGCTTTGACTAATAGAGAATCCCCATGGCCATGATAACATCCTTCAAACTTAATAATTTTCGTGCGTCCTGTGAATCCGCGCGCCAATCGAATCGCACTCATCGTGGCCTCAGTACCGGAGTTCACAAACCGAATCTTTTCAATCGTTGGGAATCCAGAAATAATTTGCTCGGCAAGCGTAATTTCTGTTTGTGTAGATGCGCCAAAACTCGTGCCCAGATTGGCCGCTTTAACAATGGCATCCGTAATTTCTTTTGGCGCGTGACCGAGTATTGCGGTTCCCCACGAGAGCACATAATCTATTCGTGCGTTTCCATCAACGTCGGTGATCTTGCTTCCTTTTGCCCGTCGGATAAAAAGCGGGTCTCCGCCAACGCCGCGAAACGCGCGAACGGGAGAGTTCACGCCACCCACCAAAACGTTTTGTGCCGATTTAAACAATGCGATTGATTTTGTATAAGGCATGGTCATCACCACCTGGATTTGCCGGAAGCCCCTCCTCACGATGAGGAGGGGGTAGAGTGGTTTGAAAAATTAACGTGCTAAATGTTTTTTTATTTCCCCATCATCGAAAGCACGGAAAGCCCCTTCTGAATCAAATCGGAAGAGGGAATCTTTCCATCTGGCGTTAATTTGTCAATGATCTGCGGAAGAAGCGTTGACAATGTGCTCGTTGCATCTCCAGATGAAACGCCTAACGTCTTGGCAATGGAAGCAATCTTTCCATCACCCAAAACGGACAAAATCTGATCTTTTGAAATCGGCAAATTATTTCCAGTGCCGACCCACGACGAAACAATGTCGCCCAATCCCTTTGATGCGAACTGAGAAACAAGCCCCTGAAGTCCACCGCCCTCGCCGTTAATCAATTTTGCCACTTCACCGATTGCACCCGAACTTTGATTGCCTCCGAGCGCTGATACTGCTTGTCCTGCTAATGATTCAAAAAGTCCCATATCTGATCCTCCTTAGGTTGATTGTAAATACCCCCCTTATAAAAGCGATTGGTGTGATCCCTTGAGCCGGCGATGGGAATCGAACCCGCGACCTGCTGATTACGAATCAGCTGCTCTACCAACTGAGCTACGCCGGCGAAACAAAGGCACCTCTATAAACAAAACAACTTCATTATCACGTCAATGAATAGAAACGACTAGTCTTCTGGGGTCTCGGCTGCAACACGCGTCAGCAGACGATCCCGAATGACCTCTCCTTTTTTCCCAAGAAAACCCAGCCCTTTTCCATTCAGAAAAACTTCAGCACCCCCGCCATTGCCCATGGTCAACAGAAACGTCGCATCGGCTTCCCAAACGGCTTTCTCTCCGGTCTGCAAGAGAACATCCTTTGTTGTCTTTCCATCCGCTGAAACCTTCACCCATGTCGGCTCGCGCGCCTCTAACGAAAGCGTAAACGGCTTGGGGGTTTCCGAAGCAGCTGGAACCAAAACCGTTTCTGTCGTATCGGGATTGGCCGCGCTGGCGGGTTCCTCAACCGGAACTTCTTGTGCCGCGGAGGGGCCTGTTTGGGTGGGAGATATGGCCTCACTGTTCGTTTGATTCTTTGAATTGCCAACAAACAGATTGATTAAAAATCCGGAAAGAAGACAAAGGACAAAAATGCCCAGCCATGCGTAATAACGCGGCGCAACACGCATGTGATCTCCTAGACTTCCTAAATCCATGGACTTGGCAGGGGACAGTCCCCCGAGCGATTCCCCTTCAGCAAAGCGCTGTTCTGATTCGGCCGCTTCCAAAAAGGTCGTGGATGAATCAGAAGTGGAAGCGGATGGGGAAAGCAATTTGGTCAGACGACTTAATCCTTCATGCTCGTCTAACTTCAGAAATCGGAGATAGCTTCTCACAAAACCTCTCGCGGAAACCTGACTTGCAATCTTATCAAACCGATCTTCCTCAATCGCATGAACAAAGGCAGGCAAAATACGGGTATGTAATGTAACCTCTTCAATAGAGATCTTTCTTTCCTCTCGTTTTCGATGAAGATATTGCCCAAGCGTTTCCATTGTATTCTCTGCCATCACTGCTCCCCTTTCTAACCCTTACTGAACAAAGGATTCAAGATGTTTTTTTGCCGCCTCTGCCTCTGTACTTTCCGGAGCCAGAGCAACCACTTTTTTTAATGGCTCTGTTGCCAAAGACTTTGGCCCCTTTTCAAGATAGAAAGCGGCCAAACGAAAATGAGTGATATGATTATCCGGTTCGGAAGAAACTGCACTCTTCAAAAAGGAAAGTGCTTTTTCCGTCTCCCCAGTCTGTAAGTAAGTCTGCGCAATCTGATCCAGAACAACCGCATTGGTTGGCTGAAGCCGACGAACCTCCATCAGCGCGTGAAGCCCTTTGTCATACTGCTTTTGCTTCAGATAAATCATCGCGAGATTCCAATATGGATACTGCGGGGTCTCATACTGTAAATTTTTAAGCGCCGACTGATACGATAAAATGGCCTCGGCATCGTTTTTGGAAAGCTCATACATTTTCCCTAAATAATTATAGGTGGCGGAATCGTTCGGATCAATCGCCAGCGTTTTCTTAAAGGATAAAATTGCATTGGGATAATCTTCTCTTTGCGCATAGATATGTCCAATCGCGTAATGGGCTTCCTTGTTGTTAGGATTACTTTCAATTGCTTTCAGAAATTCAATAAAGGCCTTCTGCAATTCGGGAGGTGTGCTATTTAAATAAGCAATGCCTAACTTGTAGCCGGCTTCAGACGCTTTCTCTTTTTTGATCTTCGCGTCACGAAAAGAGGCACAGCCTGACAAAAGGACAATCAAAAAAAGAAGGCTAAAAACCAACCCTTGCCGCGTCACACTAATCCTGCTGATATTCATAACTGGTCAATTCCTCAAACTCTTTGTATCGTTTTTGAATATCGTCTTGTGTCAACGATCGCAGCCGATCAAGAGAAAAGGCCTCCACACAAAACGAGGCAATGGCCGAGCCATAAATTGCCGCCTGCCGAAGGATTCTGTCACTCACTTCTCCTGATGGCGCGTTTTGGGCAATATATCCCATCATGCCACCGGCAAAAGAGTCTCCCGCGCCAGTCGGATCAAAAACATTTTCCAATGGATAGGCGGGAACCGCGAATATTTTGCTGCCATTAAACATGAGCGCGCCATACTCACCGCGTTTAACAATGAGCGCACGAGGCCCAAACAAAATAATGACCTGCGCGGCCTTCGCCAGATTAAATTCCCCGGAAAGCGCGCGCGCCTCCCCCTCATTGATCATTAAGATATCCACCCCGGACAAGGTCTTAATCAGTGCTTCTCTGTTTCCCTCAATCCAAAAGTTCATCGTATCACAAGCGGTCAGTTTTCGCCCGACCACCTGCTGCATAACGTCCCATTGCAGCGTCGGATCAATGTTGGCCAAAAAAAGATAGGGCGTATTGGCATAAGAGGGCGGCAACTTGGGACGAAACGATTCAAAAACATTCAGGTCGGTCTGGAGTGTCTTTGCTTCATTCAGCTTATAGCCATATTCCCCGCACCATCGAAATGTTTTTCCCAGACTATGTTCCAACCCGGAAAGGTCAATGCCTCGTTCTTTTAGAAATTGAAGATGTTCATTGGGAAAATCTTCCCCGATCACGGCGACCAATCGCACATCGGTAAAAAAACTGGCCGCAGTCGCAAAATAGGTGGCGGAGCCGCCCAGCCCCTCTTGAATGTTACCAAACGGCGTTTTCACGGTGTCCAGCGCAACAGAACCGACAACAAGAAGACTCATTTTTTTTCCTTTCCTTTTAATTTTTGTGGAAAATATTTGTCTAGCAAAAAGGATAAATCTTGTCGGGTTTTTGGGGGAACCAATGCAAAATCAGTTACAATTGCGTTTTTAAGTGCAGACCCGCAGCGACAACCTCGGCTGCCAGGAATTTGTCCGACAGCCGATTCAATAATTTTTCTCGACAAAGCCACATTGGCCAAAAGTACTTTAATAACCATCTCGCTGGTCACGGGCTCTTCGGAAACATGCCAACAATCATAATCCGTGGATAAGGCCAATGTCGCGTAACAAATTTCAGCCTCGCGTGCGAGTTTTGCTTCGGTCGCGTGGGTCATTCCGATGACCGAGACGTTCCATTTCCGATGGACTTCCGATTCGGCACGACTTGAAAATTGTGGCCCTTCCATACAAAGATAGGTGCCGCCTTTATGAACGACCGCGCCAAGCCCTTTTGCCGCCTTTGCAATGGTCGCGGCCAATACAGAACAAATGGGATCGGCCAAACTCACATGTGCCACAATGCCGTTGCCGAAGAAAGTGCTCTTTCTTCCTTTCGTGAGGTCATAGAATTGATCCGGCACCACAATATGTCCCGGCACGATTTCTTTTTTCATGCTGCCGACCGCACCCACAGAAAGAATCGCCGATACCCCCAATTTTTTGAACGCGTAAATATTTGCACGATAATTGATTTCAGAGGGCGTGATCCGATGCCCGACGCCATGTCTCGGCAAAAAGGCAACGGACATGCCATTTAGTTTTCCAATCACAAATTTTCCAGAGGGTTTTCCAAACGGGGTCGTGACATCAACGGCTTTCACGTTTGTCAGCTCTTCCATTTGATAAAGACCAGAGCCGCCGATAATGCCGATTTCTGCCTTCGATGTTTTTGAATCTGTTTTGCCTTGCCCCTTCACGATACGCTCCTAATAATCAGGATGGAGAGTACAATATGTCATTATAAAGTGCAAGTTTCCCAATCCAAATCAACTTGAATCCAAATACGGCCTGTTGTATCATCCGCTTCACACGCTTCCCTCCTCAACGCAACGCCCATGATAGAGAACCCATTTTCCCATCTTGATTTGCAACTGAAATACCTGCCGCGCCAAAGCGGCGTCTACCTGATGAAAAACAAACAGGGGATTGTCCTTTATATTGGAAAGGCGCTTCACCTCACCCACCGCGTTCGCAGCTATTTCCAAAAAGGGACACAACACGCCGATAAAACACAATCCATGATTAAGCAGGTCGAATCCATTGAGACCCTGGTGACTGGCTCCGAGTTGGAAGCCCTGATTTTAGAAAATAGTCTGATTAAAAAATATCGTCCCAAATACAATATCCTGCTACGCGATGATAAAAACTATCCCCTGCTTCGGCTGCCGATTGGCGATGATTATCCACGACTTCAAATTGTTCGACGGGCACAAAACGACGGGGCCCGCTATTTTGGCCCTTACATTCCATCCAACGGACTTTATGAAATGTTACGGCTGCTTCGAAAATTGTTTCCGCTTCCAAACTGCACCATCGTGATTGACGGAAACGCCCCCCGCCCCTGCATTGAATTTGAAATGAAACGCTGTCTCGCGCCTTGTACCGGCAATCAATCCAAAGCGGACTATCATGAGATGATTCAACGCATACAACTTTTTTTAGAAGGCAAGGATGATCTGTTGATTAAAATCCTTCGGCAAGAGATGGCGAAAAAATCGGCCGCGTTGCAGTTTGAGGAGGCAGGACAAATTCGCGACCAAATTGCAAAGGTTACAAGGGCGCTACAAACACAACGGATTATTGGATTTAAGCGGGACGATCAAGATGTGATCACCCTTTTTCGTCAAGCCGACAAAGTACTGATCGCGATTCTCTTTGTCCGTGGTGGCACGGTATTGGGCAAGAAAGATTTTTTCCTCAAAAAGGTCGGTGACGATTCCGACGCATCGCTTTTATCGGCATTTCTACAACAATTTTATGACCGAGACCGAATCATTCCAAAACAGATTATTCTTCCAGCCGCGATTCCCGGGCAATTGGTTTTGCAGCAGTGGCTCTCTGAAAAACGCGGCGCAAAAACGCGCCTGTTGGCACCAAAGCGAGGGGCAGATCGGCCGCTATTGGATTTGGCAATGGAAAATGCCAAAGCAGCTTTTGAAAGCCGAATGCATACCACAAAGACTGTGGAAGCGGGCGAGACGACGCTCCAATCATTATTGCATTTATCCAAATTGCCCAATCGGATTGAAGGCTATGACATTTCAAATATCATGGGGCAATCGGCCGTCGGTTCGATGGTCGTTTTTGAGGAGGGCATGCCTAAAAAATCGGACTATCGCCGTTTTCGGATCAAGACCGTATCGGGCGCGAACGATTTTGCAATGATGGCCGAGGTGCTCACACGAAGGATCGCAATGTGCGCCGATGAGAACGCCAATCGTCCTGATCTCATTTTAATAGATGGCGGTCAGGGGCAGTTATCCGCCGCCCGTGCTGTTTTAGAAAAAGCAGGATGGGGGGACGTGGATACGATCGGATTGGCAAAAGAAAAAAATGGGAACCCGGAACGCGTTTATTTGAAGGATGTCACCGTTGCGATTGTGCTTCCGAAAGGATCGCCTGCAACGAGACTTTTGGTCGCGGTGCGAGACGAGGCGCACCGATTTGCGATTTCATATCATCGCAAGATTCGGGCTAAAAAGATGCTGGATTAGCGAAGAAAATTGTCGGTCTAGAACGAGATGTTAGGTCTCTGAATTCTCGTTTGCCCAATTTTCCAGCACCAATCCGTCAATCAATGAGAACTCACGCATGTTGTTTGTCACAAGAATTCCCTGATGGAATTTTACGATCGAAGCAATCAACAAGTCGTTTGGTCCAACCACTTCCCCCCCTTCTTCTGCCCGCTGACGAATTGAAGCATATTCATAGGAAACTGGGTCGTCAAAAGACACGATTTCAAAGGGTGAAATGAAAGCCTCGATCTTTTCCAAATTGCTTTCTCTCCTTCCCTTATTTTTTCAAGTATACTCTAAAGTATACTCTACGAATCGCACCATCTAAAATGTAACCCGATCCGAATACAAATTGGGGAGCACCCCTTGAACTACTCTCCCCGAACCGTTTTCCAAATAAATGCCAATCCAAAAAAAGTCGTTGCAATCAAAACAATCGCAGCCCCGGAAGACACCCCGACATAATAAGATAAATACAGTCCGCCCAGACAAGAACCGACGCCAACGATGGACGCAATTCGCATCATCGGCTTAAAACTTTTCGTCAAGAGCCGCGCACAAGCGGCAGGGGTGACCAAAAGCGCAGTCGTCAAAACGGTACCCACCACGACAATCCCCGCAACCGTCGTTAACGCCAGTAACGTCAGTATGAGCGATCTTAAAAAATGAACCGATATTCCAATAGACTCCGCATACGTCGGATCCAGCGAAAAAAGAATCAACTCTTTTTCATAAAGAAAAAGCGTGCCGATGACGCCAATCGTAACAACGCCCAACAAAATCAAATCCACCGTGGTGACTCCGAGAATATTTCCAAAAAGCATGCTGGATAGATCGCGGTACGATTGGGTATAACTCATGAGCAACACGCCAAAAGCAAACATCGCCGAGACCGTTACCCCCACGGCCGTATCTTCATAGACCGATCGCTTTCGCGCAAACGCACCAATCCCCAAGGCCGTGATCAACGCGGCCACCGTTGCCCCAAGAAAGAGATTTCCCCGGATCAGATACGCAATCACCATGCCCGGAAACGCGCCATGGGTCAACGCATCGCCCACCAACGCCATCCGCCTTAAAACGACATAGACTCCAACCACCGCGCACAAAAGACCGCTTAAGATCGAAGCGACGGCGGCCTTTTGCATAAACGCGTATTGAAAAGGTTCAATCAAATACATCATCTATTCCTTCAAATAAAAAACGTCATCAAATTCATCGGTGCCTTCCTCGTAATGATGCGTTGCGACAATGGCCGTCTTTCCCATCGGTTTTAGCTGCGCCAAAAAATTTGAAAACACACTGCGGCTTTCTTTATCCAAGGCGTTCATCGGCTCATCTAAGAGAAGCAGGTCGGCTTCCTGAACAAATGCCCTCGCCAAAAGCACCTTTTGTCTTTGTCCCCCCGAAAGATCCCCGATCTGCCTTTTTTCCAAATTCCGAATCTCCAGCATCTCCAGTGCTTGATCCACCCGTTCCTGATCCTTTTCCCCGGGCGACCGAAACCAGCCCAGATGGACATATCGGCCGCCCATCACCAATTCCCGCACGCGAATCGGAAATCGCCATTCAATCTCGTTTCGCTGATCCACATAAGCCACCCGATGATGACAAAGACCGACCCGATTTCCATAAACACGAATCGTGCCCGAATGAATCGGCAGGAGTCCCGCGCAAGCCTTTAGAAAAGTAGATTTTCCAGAGCCGTTTGGCCCCACCAACGCCAGCCGCGTTCCGGTCGGAACCGACACGCTCAAATTAGAAATGACGGGATCGGCCTCCCCGGGATAAAAAATACAAATTGCATCGGCGACCAGTGCCTTCGCCTCCGGCACATTATCCACATGATGCCGTCTGCCATACGGAAAATGCGCGTCGGTCATTTGGAAAGTCCTTTTGTAATCGCTTCCATATTATAACGAATTAATTTTTCATAACTCGCAGCCGGCCCGTTGGCCTCGCTTAACGAATCGGCATAAAGACGCGACACGATCGTCGTATGGGTTTCATTTGCAATCATTTCCATTGTTTTTGAGCGCGTCCCTTTCTCCGTGAAGATGGCCTTGATTTGAGATCGTTTGATCGTTTCAACCAGCGCAGCCAGCGTCGCGGCGGAAGGATCGGCCTCCTCCAAAAAAGAATGCAAAGCGATGCCCATTGTTTCAAAATGATACCGTCTTGCAAAATAACCGAAGCTATCGTGCGGCGTAAAGAGCCTTCGTGATTGGGGCGGAATGGTCTGTACCCGTTTTTGAACCCAGGCCTCCAACACCGTTAAGCGCACGATATAATCGGCTGCATTGGCCTGATAATCATTTTTGTTTTTAGGATCACGCGCGGATAAGGCGTTTGCAATGGTTTGGGTCATTTTGATCGCATAATTCACGTCGTGCCAAAGATGCGGATCCGGCTCTCCGGTCTCGGAGAAAAAAGGGACAATGCCCTCGGTCACCACAATGCGTTTGGCGTGGGCGTCGGACGATTCGTAAAGCCGATCCAGCCACGGTTCAAAGTTCAAACCATTTTCAAAAACAAGATCGGCCTGAGCAAGCAATAGACCGCTTTGGGGGGTCGGCTCAAAGGTATGGAGATCCCGATTGGCACCAACAATCAGATGCAGCGCAATCTTTTCCTTTCCCACCTGATGCACGATATCGCCTAATATGCTGTAGGTGGAAACGACGTTTAAGGTGTTTGACTTTTGCTGGTCACAAGCAGGCAACAGAAAAAGAATCAAGCCGACAACGGCCTGTTTTGCAAGGATGAAACGGTTCATGATTAACTTTTCAATAAAAGCTGTCCCCTCTTGTCGGGGAGGGTCGGATGAGGGGGTCTGTATCCATATGATGGAGCCCTTTTCAAACCACCCTTAACCCCTCCTCATCTGAGGAGGGGTTAAAATATGAACCTTCCAATAAAAGCGGCGGGGGGGCGGTTCCTTCCCCCTCATGCAAAAAGACAATCTGATTTTCAGAAAGATCGGCAATGATTTTATCCCCCTCCTTAAACGTGCCATCCAACAACTTCATGGAAAGCGGATTTAAGATGTCCCGCTGAATCACCCGCTTCAACGGCCTCGCCCCAAACACCGGATCATATCCTTCTCGGACCAAATGCCTTTTTGCGGATGCCGTTAAAGTTAATGTCATTCTCTTTAATAAAAGCCGCTTGGAAACTTCTTGCATTTGAATATCTAAAATCTGCTCGATCTGTGCAACCTGCAACGGATGAAAAATGATAATGTCGTCTACTCGATTCAAAAACTCCGGACGAAAATGCGCACGCAAAGCACCAAACGCACGCGACCTCGTTTCCTCTTCGCTGGCATCTTTGGCCTCTTGAATAAATTGCGTTCCGAGATTAGACGTCATAATCTGCACGCTATTCTTAAAATCCACAACGCGCCCTTTTCCATCAGTTAGCCGTCCATCATCCAACACCTGCAACAAAATTCCCAACGCGTCGGGATGTGCCTTTTCAATCTCATCAAACAAAATTACAGAATACGGATGCCGCCGAATGGCCTCGGTCAACTGCCCGCCTTCTTCATGGCCGATATATCCGGGCGGCGCGCCAATCAGACGCGCAACCATATGTTTTTCCATATATTCGGACATATCAATTCGAATCATCGCCGAAGGATCATTAAATAAAAACTCCGCCAACGCACGCGCCGTTTCCGTCTTCCCGACACCGGTTGGCCCCATGAAGATAAACGAACCCAGCGGACGATTCGGATCGGCAATGCCAGCACGGGAGCGACGGATCGCATTTGAAACCGCAATCAATCCCTCTTCTTGTCCAACGACTCGCAAGCGAAGGGTATCCTCCATTCGGGTTAATTTTTCGGCCTCCCCTTCCATCATGCGCGCCACCGGAATTCCCGTCCACTTCGACACAATCTCGGCAATATCCTCGCAATCCACCTCCTCCTTCAACATCTTCTGAACGGCCTGCAATTGACGCAAACGGCCATTCTCTTCAATCAGGGTATTTTGTAACTGAATGAGTGTCCCATAGCGTAGTTGTGCAGCCCTTCCTAAATCGCCCGATCGCTCGGACTGCTCTGCGGCTGTCTTCGTTTCTTCAATCTCGGCAGTGCATTTTCGTATCTTCGCAATGGCTTCTTTTTCTTTTTTCCAATGGGAAGAAAGCGTTTCGGCTTTTTCTTGTAGTGTCAATCGCTCCGCCTCAATTTTCGAGAAACGCTCCTGAAAGGCTGTCTCTTCCTGGACAGATCGCGTGACCGATCCTATGCCCTCCCGCTCTTTTTTCATCGCTTCCAGTTCAATCTCAAACTGACGAATCTTTCGGGTGATTTCGTCCAACTCGGTCGGCATCGAATCAATCTCCATCCGAAGCCGCGAAGCCGCTTCGTCTATCAGATCAATCGCCTTATCCGGCATGAATCGGTCGGCAATATAACGATGCGAAAGCTCGCTCGCCGCAACAATCGCGGCATCTTGAATCCGCACGCCATGATGCACTTCATATCGCTCTTTTAACCCGCGTAAGATCGAAATCGTCTGCAATACGGTCGGTTCTTCTATGAGAACGGGTTGAAATCGCCGTGCCAATGCCGCATCTTTTTCAATGTGTTTTCGATACTCTTGGGTGGTTGTGGCGCCAACGGCGCGAAGTTCTCCGTGCGCCAACGGGGGCTTCAACATATTCGACGCATCCATTGCCCCTTCCACGGCCCCCGCGCCAACCAACGTATGCAGCTCGTCAATAAATAAAATCACTTTGCCTTGCGCGTCCACAACCTCTTTGATGACGGCCTTTAATCGCTCTTCAAATTCGCCGCGAAATTTTGTTCCAGCAATCAAACTTCCCATATCAAGCGCGTGAACTTTTTTTTCTTTGAGTCCCTCCGGAACATCGCCGGAAATAATTCGCTGTGCGAGTCCTTCGGCAATCGCCGTCTTTCCGACGCCCGGCTCGCCAATTAAAACCGGATTGTTTTTGGTGCGTCGGGAAAGAACTTGAATGACACGGCGAATTTCATCATCGCGGCCAATGACGGGATCGAGTTTCCCGCGAGTGGCCAGATCGGTCAAATCACGACAGTAGCGTTCGAGCGCGCGATATTTTCCTTCTGGATTTTGATCGGTCACGCGGTGTGAGCCACGAATATCAACCAGTGCGGATAAGACTTTTTCTCGTTGAATGCCATTTTTATGAAGCAGCGTGGCAATCGCCTCTTTTCCGGAAAGCAGCGCAAGGAAGAGATGTTCCGTGCTGACATATTCATCTTGAAGCGCGTGCGCCTCTTTTTCCGCTTGATTCAGAAATTCAATGAGTCCAGGGCTGGCGTAAAGGACTCCCACGCCACCCCCCGTGACCTGCGGCATTTTTTTAATCTGATCTTCAAGCGTTCTGGAAAGGGAATCCATCGAAACGCCGATTTTTTTTAAGAGTGCAGGAACGGTTCCGTCTTGTTGATTCAATAAGGAGAGCGCGATATGAATTTGTTCGATTTGCTGATGATGATTTTTTTCAGCCAGGCGTTGCGCGTCGGAAAATGCCTCCTGCGCCTTTAGGGTTAGTCGTTCAAGTCTCATATTAAGAAATAAGATAACACATTTTTGGGGAAATCCTCTCCCCTAATCCGGACGTAAGGTTTTTTTAGAGAAAGGAGAGATAGGATTGAC
>JBBTIN010000006.1:0-16121 GCA_038059935.1 Nitrospirota bacterium | reverse complement strand
ACGACGAAACTTATAAATTTGTGCGAAACGCGTTTCGTAACGGCAGTGTTGCAACGACGGGCACTGCTCTGGCTAAAGTATTGTTGCCAGTATCACGCTTTTCTTCCGGAGGAGAGCGTTCAAAAAAACGTGAGCGTATTTTGGATAAATTGATACGCTTCTTTGAGCGGTTTTTTGATATTTCTGGTAGTAAGTTTACGGAGTAAAAGTTAAACGATTTGATTTAGAGAAGTCCCGTTCGCATCCATCACTTCTCTTGAAAAGGAGAAATCCATCTCTCCATGTAAGACATCTTGGTTTTACACCGACCAACGGGAGTTGTCCTGTTCGTTCCCGCCCGTTGGCGGGACGGCGGAGAGACGTCGGCGGGCCACGAGATTTTCGACCTCCTCAATCAGAACCGCTTCGAGTTGTTCCTGCGGCACCTTGCGAATAATCTCTCCGCCGCGAAAAAGCAATCCGACCCCTCGGCCTCCAGCAATTCCAATATCGGACTCTTTCCCTTCTCCAATGCCATTCACAACACAGCCCAAAACGGAAATATCAATCGGCTCGGTAATATGCGCCAATTTTTTTTCGAGTGAATTGGCAAGACCAATCACATCAATTTCTAATCGTCCGCACGTGGGGCAGGCAATCACATTGACGCCGCGACGCCGCAAATGAAGCGATTTTAGAATCTCAAATCCGACACGGACTTCTTCCGTGGAATCCCCCGCGAGCGAAACCCGAATGGTATCACCGATTCCTTCCGATAATAAAAGCCCCAAGCCAACAGCAGACTTGACCGCGCCGGTTGCAACCGTTCCCGATTCGGTAATACCCAAATGAACCGGATAATCAAACTTTTGAGAAAAAAGCCGATAGGCCGAAACCGCAAGACCGACATGAGACGCCTTTAACGAAACTTTGGTTTCATAAAAATTAAGCGATTCTAAAATTTCAATATGACGTGCCGCAGACTCCACCATTGCCTCCGCGGTCGGGTATCCATATCGCTCCAGAAGGTCTCTTTCCAAAGAACCGGCATTCACCCCAATCCGAATGGGGACACCCTGATCCTTTGCCATCATGACAATTTTTGCGACGCGCTCTTTTGATCCAATATTCCCCGGATTAAAACGAAGTCCATCTACTCCCACTTTGAGCGCGGATAACGCGAGATGATAATCAAAATGAATATCGGCAATCAGGGGGATACGGATTTGGGATCGAATTTTTGGAAGGGCGTCAGCTGATTCCTGCTCTGGCACGGCCACACGAACGATTTCACATCCGACAGCTTCAAGTTGTTTGATTTCCGAAACGGTCGCCGCAATGTCGCGCGTATCGGAAACGGTCATGGACTGGACGACAATCGGCGCATCCCCGCCAATTTTTACTGATCCAACCTGAATGGGTCTTGTTTTTCGACGTGTGATCTGCATGGGTCAATTGGAATAAAGAAGTGGTCCGTTATGCAACGACTGGGAGTCTGAATTTCCCAGTCGCCAAAGAGGATTTACCAACGCGTTTTAGATCATCGAGGATTTGATCAATTTTGTCGGCGGTCAGGTGTTCATAATAATCCTCATTAATCTGCATCATTGGGCCGCTGCCACAGGCCGCGAGGCACTCCACGCACTTCAGAGAAAAGAGATTGTCTGCGGTGATTTGTCCCACGTTGATTTGAAGCCGTTTTTTTATATGATCAATCATGTGATTCGCGCCGACAAGTCCACAGGCGAGGGTCTTACAAACCTGAATATGGAATTTGCCAACCGGTTTCAGGTGATACATATAATAGAAGGTCGCCACGTCGTAAACCTGAACGGGTGTGATATCAAGCAGCTCGGCAATATCCTCCATTGCAGGCTCGGAAACATAGCCCATCTCTGCTTGAACAATCCAAAGCGCGGGCAAAAGCACGGAGCGCTTATCGGGATATTTTTGAAATTCGGCTTCGATGTTCGTTTTTATTTTTTCTGATAAGACTTTTAATTTCACAACAACCCCCTGCCCCCCTTTATTAAGGGGGAATAAAACCATTCTAAAAAACTGGATTCCCGCCTAAACCATGCGGGAATGACACTCTTGTGTTTCTTTTCCACGACCAACGGGGCAACGTGCCCTGCGAGGAGCGACACTTGACATTCCCCTGTCATAGACAACCGCATATCGTGCAACGATATCAACCTTTCCACGACCAACGGAAGTGGCACTACCGCCCGCCACGGCCAGTGGCTAGCGATCACATTCGCCCATTACAATGTCGTATGTGCCGAAGATTGTCACGATATCGGCAATCATATAGCCGCGTGCCATGTGGTCAAACGCGCCCATATTAATAAATGACGGGGGACGAATTCGGCATCGGTGCGGTTTGTTTCCACCAAGACTCACAATATAAAAACCAAGCTCTCCTTTGGGAGACTCAATGGACGAATAGACCTCTCCTTCCGGCACTTCAAAGCCCCGTGTTGCAATCATAAAATGATGGATGAGGCTTTCCATATTTTCCATAACTTGATCGCGCGGCGGATACGTAATCATGGGAAGATCGGCGGCAATCGGGCCGCGCGGAATCTGATCTAAACATTGTTTAATAATCCGCGCGCTTTGACGCATCTCTTCAATCCGAATCCAGTAACGATCGTATGTATCGCCATTTTTACCCAACGGCACGGTCCATTCCACTTTATCGTAAACGCCATAAGGCTCGGCTTTCCGAATGTCATAGGAAATGCCGGATGCGCGCAATACCGGGCCCGTGAGTCCAAAATTGATTGCGTCTTTTGCCGAGATCACCGCCACATTTTTTGTGCGTGCCACCCAAATACGGTTTGTCTCAAGCAGCGTATTGTACTCGATTATTTTCTCTGGAAAGGTTTCCAGAAATTTATAAAGCGAATAGATCACCTCATCACTTAAATCACGATCCACGCCGCCCACCCGAAAATAGCTGAGTGTTAATCGTGCGCCGCAAATTTGTTCAAAAAGATCAAGCAAAACTTCACGCTCTCGAAATGTGTAGAAAAAGACCGTCATTGCGCCAATATCGAGTGCCTGAGTCCCCAGCCAAAAGAGATGGCTGGATAGTCGTTGCATCTCGGAGACAATGGTTCGGATATACTCTGCGCGATCGGGAATCGTTACTTGCAATAATTTTTCGACGGCACGAACAAAGGCATAATTATTAGTCATTGCGCAGATATAGTCCAATCGGTCGGTGAGTGGAATGATCTGCGTATAGGTTGCGTCTTCAGCCAATTTCTCAACCCCGCGATGAAGATAGCCCAGATGTGGCGTTGCTTTGACAATAATCTCCCCTTCGAGATCAAGCACCACCCGCAGCACCCCATGGGTCGCGGGATGCTGCGGGCCCATGTTGAGAAGCATATCTTCGACGCGATGCCGTTTGACCGGTGCCTCTTCGATGTCGTCCGCGTAGTGGTCTACCACGATTTTTTTATTGATTTCTTCTTCCATTATGAAGCCTTGCTTTCTTTGAAGAACTCAAACGAATCTCGCCAACCTCTTCCCTCGACTGGAAAATCTTTTCTCAACGGATACCCTTCGTTATAATCTTCCGTCATCAAGATGCGTCTGAGATCGGGATGATTATTAAAGGTAATGCCCATCATGTCATAGACTTCGCGTTCCAGAAAATTAGCCCCTTGCCAAATATCGGTTGCGGAGTCCACGGAGCAATCGTCTTCCGGAACACGTGCTTTGACACGCACACGATGGTTTTTCTCAATAGAATAGAGTTGATAAATCACCGCAAACCGTGGTTCTTCGTTCGGAAAATCAACCGATGTCACATCGGTGATATGATCAAAATTTAAGACAGGATCGTCATGAAGCAGCTGTAAAACGGCGTGTAGATTTTTACGCGAGACCGTGAGTGTCAGTTCCCCAAACGCCTCTTTTTCCAAGACGACACTGCCGGGTAAACAAGTTTCTATTTTAGAAGTAATGGGATGCATTTTTTCTACAAGTCAATTTATTGGTGTCTATGCCCTAAATACCTTTTCTTTCATAATTTTTTCTTGCAGCCGAAGAATACCAGCCAAGAGTGCTTCCGGACGGGGAGGACATCCTGGGATATAAATATCAACAGGGATAAAACGATCCACCCCTTGTACCACGCTATAGCTATTATAGATGTTGCCGGAAGTGGCACAAGACCCCATCGAGATAACATAACGCGGTTCGGGCATTTGATCATAAATCCGGCGAATGACGGGCGCCATTTTTCGGCAGACGGTTCCGGCAACAATCATCAGATCGGCTTGTCTGGGGGATGCCCGAAACACACCGGCACCAAAGCGATCCAGATCGTAGCGTGAGGAAACCGCCGCGATCATTTCGATAGCGCAACAAGCCAACCCAAATGTCATCGGCCAAAGCGCGGATTTCCTTGCCCAATTCACAACGGTATCAAGCGATGTTGTTACAATATTGGTTTCAAATGAATGATCAATTAGTCCCATTCTAGTGCTCCTTTTTTCCAGGCATAAAAATAACCCACGAATAAAATCGAGATAAAGATGATCATCTCAATTAAGGCGAACGCGCCTAATTTTTGAAATGTCACAGCCCACGGATAGATAAAGACCACCTCGATGTCAAAGATCACAAAAAGCATTGCAATAAGGTAATATCGAAGCGGAAATCGAGGATGCGGTTCGGTAATTGGCTCTGCGCCACTTTCATAAGGAGAAAGTTTTTCTGCGTAAGGCTGTCGAGGGCGAACCAGATAACCCATCAGAATGGTCACGACGCCAAATCCAAGTGCAACCAAAATAAAAATGGCGATTGGTATATAATTTTCAAGTGATGTGGGCATTGTTCGTTTTGTTCCTACAAAGCGGGCCATCCTATCGAACCCATAAAATAAAGTCAATCCGAATTGCGATATTGACAGAGACAAAAATATTTCCGATAATGCAATCTCTTTGGGCCAATGAAGAATTTCTTAATCAGTACCATAAAATTCGTTATTGTCGCGTTTTTCTTTTTTGGAATTGGTTTTTTTGCGCGCCCCTATTACGGGCGTGATGTGTTTTCTCCCCCCCCACAGGATCCGCCTCTTTCTTATGGCGTCATAAAACGATTAAACCTTTCCGGTTTTAAGTTTATTCATCCGCTCCTCTCCTGCGAGGTTGCGGATAAAGAAGAGATTCTGGAATTTCGGCCATTAAATGAACTCCTGCAACGGCAGGTGCAGACCGAAATCAATGAAAAAAAGGCGCGGAAGATATCGGTCTATTATCGCGGGATGACGACCGGGCGATGGGCTGGTTTCCAGGAAGAGGAGATTTATCCTGGCGGATCGCTTATTAAAATTCCCTATTTAATAGCCTACTACAAACTCGCCGAAGACCACCCTGAAATCCTCAATGAGATGATTACATACGAGGGGGACTTTGATGAATCCGTTGGACAAAAGATTGTCCCTACAAAGAAGATTGAAACAGGGAAGTCGTACTCCATCGCGGACCTCATCTATCGGATGATTGCCTATTCCGGCAACAATTCCACCGTTCTCCTGATGCGCCGGTTGAATCGAGCGACCATGCACCATATTTTTGATGATCTGGAGGTTCCAAAGGACCATGATGTACATCGGCAATGGCTGGTGACGCCAAAGCGATTCGCCTATTTTTTCAGGACACTTTATAGTGCTACCTATTTAAATCGGAAAATGTCCGAAAAGGCGTTGCATCTTCTTTCGCAGGCCGACTTTAAAGAAGGCCTCGTCGCGGGCGTGCCCGGGTACATAACGGTGACACACAAATTCGGTGAGTTTACGAAACAGTATTCGGACGGAACAATTGTTTCGACCAATCTCCATGACTGCGGTATCGTCTATCATACAACCCATCCCTACTTTCTATGCGTTATGGCCGAGGGGGGATCTCAAGAATCGCTCAAAGGGGTTATTGCCCGTATTTCCAAACAGGTCTACCAATTTGTTGATAGTCCCGCGTATCCTCTCGCTCCACAAGCGGCAACGTTCTGATCAAAAAACCGACTGTGTTTGACATGACACAAAACGGTATGATAGAAATACGGGATTCGCAAATTCGGAGATGAAATAGAAAATGTACGCAGTATTAAAAACAGGTGGGAAACAATATCGTGTTTCTGCAGGGGAGATTCTTCAGGTTGAAAAATGTCCTGCTGCGGTTGGTGATAAGATCGAATTTGGATCGCTATTGCTGATTCAAAATGGTGAAGCCGTGATTACAGAGGCCGACCAATTGACAAACGCCAAGGTGATCTGTCAAGTGCTACAACAAGGGCGAGATCGGAAGATTCACGTTTTTAAGAAAAAACGACGTAAAAATTATCGGCGTTCACAGGGGCATCGTCAGTCTTTTACACGGTTGAAGGTCTTAGAAATTGTTGCATAGTAAGGGGTAGGGACGAGTAATGGCACATAAAAAAGGGCAAGGCTCTACAAGAAACGGACGAGACAGTAATTCGCAGCGACTGGGGGTCAAGTGTTTTGGTGACCAATGGGTTCATGCGGGGTCCATCATTATCCGCCAGCGGGGCACGCGTATTCATCCGGGCTTGAATGTGGGTATTGGAAAAGACCATACTCTTTTTGCCTTAGTCAATGGAAATGTTTTATTCGGCCATTCAAAGGGTAAACAAAATGTGAGTATTACCCCTGAGCAACCAGCCTGTTCGGCTGCTTGCGTACATTAAACAGTTAGATTACCTTCTTTTCCCATAATAATGTCTGGTTTTTACCGAGACCAACGGGAGCGGAGATAGACTGCGGAGCAGTCGTTCTGCCACCCCCCGCTGGGGGGGAGTTTGCCCTGCCACTTATTGATCACGCAAAAATTCATGTCAAAGCTGGCGATGGCGGTGATGGTAGTATCCATTGGCGGCGCGAGGCCTATGTCCCAAAAGGTGGCCCCGATGGCGGCGATGGCGGTGATGGTGGCGATGTCATCCTAGAAGCATCCACTCAAGTTTCTTCCCTCATTCATATCCATTATCAACAGCAATATTTCGTGAAGGCAGCAGATGCCGGAGGCGGCAGCCGAAGTTTTGGTAAAAATAGCCCTACATTGATTATTCCCGTTCCCGTGGGCACGCTGGTTAAAGATGTCGAAACCGAAGAGATCGTGGGGGATTTGAATCAGCTCGGCCAGCAGTTGATTGTGGCCAAAGGGGGACACGGCGGCCGAGGCAATAATCATTTTAAGACGCCAACGCGACAGACCCCCTATATTGCGGAGCCGGGGGGGAAGGGGGAGGAGCGTTGGCTTTCCCTTGAATTAAAATTCCTGGCCGATGTTGGTCTGGTCGGACTTCCAAATGCAGGGAAGTCTACTTTAATATCAGTCATATCAAACTCAAAACCCAAGATTGCCGATTATCCATTTACGACGCTGACTCCGAATATGGGCGTGGTCTATTGGGGAAAGTATAATGAAAAGCATTTTACTGTGGCCGATATTCCAGGACTGATTGAAGGGGCGCATGAGGGCAAAGGATTGGGCGTTCAGTTTCTTCGGCATGTTGAACGAACAACACTGCTGCTTCATCTTGTGGATGTTTCTGTTGGCAATACGTCTGATCCCGTGAAAGACTTAAAAACAGTACGCGCGGAATTAACCGGTTATGAGGGAGAACTCGATACGAAGCCGTTTATGGTTGTGGCAACCAAAATGGATGTGGCTGGAAAATCGGTTTCAAAATTAAAACGGTACTGTACAAAAGAAAAAATTCCCTTTTTTGAAATATCGGCGGCAACAGGCGCAGGAATTCCTGTGCTTCTACGTACAATTGCAAAACAGGTTGTGGCGACGGCCACTCCGAGTACGACTGCTCCGCAGTCTATCCCCGCTTCCGTTAGTCGTGGAAGAAAGAGTGATAACACTTTGTAGTTATCTACAGTAAAACGAATATGTCACAGACAAAACGCCCAAAACAAAACAGTTGTGTTTCTTTTTCGCGACCCGCAGGCGTCGGACGCCCTGCGGGAGCGACATTCTGCCCGCCACGGCCAGTGGCTAAGCGAATTGTCATCAAGATCGGTAGCAATGTCATTGCGTCGCGCGAGAAAGGGCTAGATGAAAAACGAATGGAAGGGATCGCCTTTGAAATTGCAGAGATGCAGCAAGAAGGAGTCGATATTTTTATCGTTTCTTCCGGCGCGATTCTTTGCGGAACCAAAGTGCTAGGGCTGCTAAACGCGCCTAAAACACTTGCGATGAAACAAGCGGCCGCTGCAGTCGGACAAAGTCGCCTGATGTGGGCATACGAACGGCTTTTCTCTCAACATCAAATCAAAGTGGCGCAGATTCTTTTGACTCGAAGCGATCTTGAAAACAAGACGCGACTTCTAAACGCGCGAAATACGCTCTTGGCCCTTTTAAAAAATCAGGTCTTACCGATCATCAATGAGAATGACACCGTCGCCACTGAAGAAATTCGGTTTGGAGATAACGATGCATTGGCTGGAAGGGTTGCTCATCTGATTGGCGCTTCTTTATTAGTGATTCTCTCTGATGTAGACGGACTCTATACGAAAGACCCGCGCACAACAAAGACGGCTGAACGAATTGCAGTCGTAGAGAAAGTCACTCGAAAAATCGAGACGATGGTCGGTGGACTTCCCCGTCCTGGCCAAGCATTGGCGCAGAGCAAAACGGGAGGGACGGGGGGAATGGCTTCAAAAGTAGCAACGGCCAAAAGGGTTTCGGCGTTGGGAATTACAACATGGGTATTAAACGGAACGCGTCCCGGTTTAATTAAGATGGCATTTCAAGGCGAAGCGGTCGGAACGATTTTCTTGCCGAAACCCAAATCGTAAAAAATCTTTTTCTCTCGACGTTTCATCCGAGCTTCTTCGCGTTGGGACACTTCATGGTCATATCCCAGCAAATGCAATATCCCATGAATGATCAAGAAAAGAAGATGCTCAGAAAAACTTTGATTAAATAGAGGCGCCTCCTCGTCGGCTTTCTCCAAAGAGATCATGAGGTCGCCTAATAAAGCCGCATCCCCGATTTGATCTCCCTCCCGCATTGGAAATGAAAGCACATCCGTAGGCTTGTCGCGGCCGCGATACTCTCGATTATATTTTCGTATCGTGCGATTATTGACAAAGACAATGCCAACCTCGGCAGACGCCTCTCCTTGCATTTCTAATATACGGGTCATCCATTGGCGAATCTGCCTTTCATTGACCGGATATTTTTTCTGCTTGTTTTGGATGAGAATTCGCACGAAACTAACGGGTCGCTTTTTTAGGGAAACGTGCGGTATAGGCCTTGATAATCTCTTGAACCAGATGATGCCGAACCACATCCTTTTCTGAAAAATAGGAAAAAGAAATTCCGGCAATCTCTTTCAAAATTTCCTGAATTTCTACCAATCCAGAAATCTGTCCATGTGGAAGATCAATCTGTGTAACATCCCCGGTGACCACGGCTTTGGAGCGAAATCCCAATCGGGTGAGAAACATCTTCATCTGCTCGGAGGTGGTATTTTGTGCTTCATCCAAAATAATAAACGCATCATTAAGCGTCCTGCCGCGCATAAACGCAAGCGGCGCAATCTCAATATCGCCGCGTTCTAGCAGGCGATTGGCCTTCTCCATCTCCATCATATCGTAAAGCGCATCGTAAAGTGGCCGAACATACGGATTCACTTTCTCGATCATGTCCCCAGGCAGAAACCCCAGTTTTTCTCCCGCCTCGACCGCCGGCCGCACCAAAATAATGCGATAGACCTCTCTGTTCATTAACGCAGAAATGGCCATCGCCATTGCAAGATAAGTCTTTCCTGTTCCAGCAGGCCCAATCCCAAAGACCAGATCATGCTGCGCAATTGCCTTAATATAAGATTGCTGTGCTAATGATTTTGGGAAGATGTATCGTTTCTTCCCAAAAATGGCAATTGCATTTTCTTGATGCTCTCGCTCCAAAGTAGAAAGTGGTTCCTGCTTTGCAGAGGAAATCGCATAGGCCACATCTTCTGTGGTTAAGCGAAAGCCCTCTTTTGATAAGGAGGCCAAATCCAATACGGCCTTTTCCGTTTGCTGAACGGCACTTTCTTCCCCCTCGATAATGAGTGTCCCCTCGCGGCCACCAATTTTCACATCCAACGACTTTTCCAGCATTCGGATATGGCGGTCATGCGTTCCATAGAAGGCGGCGGTGTCCACCTCGTCATCAAGCTTGACTTTAACTTTAATAAGAAGGGGTTTCTTCAAGAATCCTTTCGAACCGCAACCAATACCTCGTCGGGATTAACGCGATCTCCCTCCACGACATAAATCTTTTTAACAACCCCACCAATCGGCGTATGCACCTCGCTTTGCATCTTCATTGCCTCGACAATCAGCACTGCCTGGCCTTGTGAGACCGTCTCTCCCTCGGACACACTCACCCGCACGACGACCCCTGGCATCGGCGCGGTGACATCCCCATCGTGTGCCGCCTTCGGACGGGTAGAGCGCCCACCCGCCTTGACGTCAATCTCTCCGGCAGCGCTGGGCATCACCTCCAAGAGCGACTCAACCATCACCTCTTCCAACTGGCCGTCCACATAGATAAAGTAAGGGCGTCCTCCCTCCTCCGGATGACCCACTCCGCCGACCTTAATATGAAACGTCTCCCCGTGCACCTTGACGTTAAATTCACTAGGAGCCAAGATCAGGGCTTGCGTCGTGGAACTCTTTTCTAATGTCTGCGCTTTCATATTTAATTTTTCGGCAGAAGAGGTTTCCGGCGTTTTGGCCTCTTTTCGCTTTGCAAAAAACTCTTTTGCAACATTGGGGAAAAGGGTATAGATCAGGACATCTTCAATATTTTCAGTGATGTGCAAAATCGCTTTCTTTGCGTCGGCAAGCTCTGGCTGGAGGAGGTCGGCCGGGCGAATCGTTACAGGCTCTTCCTCTCCTATCGCCTTTTTCTGAACCTCCCAATCAATGGGAGCCGGCGTCTTTCCATACATTCCCTTCAAATAATTTTTGGTCTCGGTGGTAATGACCTTATACCGCTCCCCCGATAAGACATTCAATGTCGCTTGCGTTCCGACAATTTGAGAAGTCGGTGTGACCAGCGGCGGATACCCAAAATCCTTGCGCACTTTCGGAACCTCTTCCAACACTTCCTCCATGCGATCCAACGCATTTTGCTCGGAGAGTTGATTTGCTAAATTAGAAGTCATGCCGCCCGGCACCTGATAAATCACCACTTTGGGGTCTATGCAGGTATAACTGGATTCAAACTGTTTATAGTTTTTTCGAACCTCTTTAAAATAGTCCGAGATTTCTGAAAGCAGGTGCAAGTTTAGTTTCGGATCAAACGTCCCATTCTGAAGAATGTTGACGAGGGTTTCAACCGGCGGATGAGAGGTGCCGGAGGCCATCGGCGAAAAGGCCGTATCAATCACATCCAACCCCGCCTCGATGGCTTTTAGCGCAGTTGCAACAGACATCCCGCTGCTATCATGCGTATGCAGATGAAGCGGAACCCCGATTGATTTCTTAATCTGTTCAACCAATTCAAAAGCGGCCATCGGGGGCAGCAGCCCCGCCATATCCTTAATACAGATAGAGTCCGACCCCATATCTTCGAGCCGTTTTGCCATTTCAACAAAAATCGCGTTGTTATGCACGGGGGATTGCGTATAGCAAAGCGTTCCTTCGACCTTCCCGCCATATTTGAGTGTCGCCTTCACAGCGGTTTTGATATTACGAAAATCGTTTAAGGCATCAAAGATACGAATGATATTGATGCCGTTTGTAACAGCCCGATCAATAAATCGTTCAACGACATCATCTGCATAGTGGCGATACCCTACGAGGTTTTGTCCGCGTAGCAGCATTTGAAAAGGGGTTTTCGGCATCAAGGGTTTTAACTGACGAATACGCTCCCATGGGTCTTCGTGCAGAAAACGAATGGCCGTATCAAATGTCGCGCCGCCCCACATCTCAACAGAACAAAATCCAACGGCGTCAATTTTAGAAGCGATGGGAAGCATGTCGGCCGTGCGAAGCCGTGTCGCTATGGTAGATTGCTGGCCATCCCGAAGGGTGACGTCTGTAATCCTAACTGTTTTTTCTTTTCCCTTTCCCTTCATGTTCCTCCTATCCCTTACTAATAGAGTAGGCCGCGATTGCCGCCGCCACCGCAACCACCTTGTCCATTTTATTGTGATCCGCTTCTACATTCAGTTGCTCGATATGCTTTTCAATATAGGTAATATCAAAGCGTCCTGCTTGGAAATCAGGGTCTTTTAGAATTTTTTTGTAAAACGGAATGGTAGTCTTGACCCCGCGAATCACAAATTCATCCAGTGCACGAATGGTTCGAGAAATCACGTCGTCCCAAGTCCGACCGCGAATGGTCATTTTAGCCAGCATCGAATCGTAATAAGGCGGAACAACATACCCCACATAGACATTTCCATCAATACGAACACCAACCCCGCCCGGAGAATAGTAGGCGGTAATCTTTCCGGGAGTCGGGGAGAAGTTTTTCCGTGGGTCTTCCGCGTTGATACGGCACTCAATCGCGTAACCAAAAAGATGCACATCAGATTGCTTAATCGAAAGCGGCTTTCCTGCCGCAATCGAGATCATCTCGCGCACAATATCAATGCCGGTGACTTCTTCCGTAACAGTATGCTCAACCTGAATGCGTGTATTCATCTCAATAAAATAATAGCGCCGATCTGCATCCACTAAAAATTCAACGGTGCCAGCATTCGTGTATGAAACGGCACGGGCGGCGGCGATAGCAACACTAGCCATCTCCTCGCGTAACGCATCGTCTAAAAAGAGGGAGGGGGCAATTTCAATGAGTTTTTGATGCCGTCTCTGAATCGAGCAATCGCGATCCCCCAGATGAATGATGCTGCCTTGTTGATCCGCCAAAATTTGGAATTCAATGTGCCGGGGGGATTGGAGAAATTTTTCCAAATAAAGATCCCCTTTGCCAAATGCCGACTTGGCCTCTGCGTATGCAATAGGATAAAGAGCGCGCAAAGCCTGTTCGTCGGTGCAGATGCGAATGCCACGTCCCCCGCCGCCCATGGTCGCTTTAATCATCACCGGAAATCCGATTTTCTTTGCGGCTTTACAGGCATCGTCCAAAGAAGTCAGTGGATCAAATGTGCCGGGAATCACAGGAACACAGGCCTTTCTCATCGCTTCACGCGCGGCGACTTTATTGCCCATTGTGCGAATGGCGTCCGCAGATGGGCCAATAAAGGTAATTCCGTTTTCTTGGCAGGCGAGTGCGAATTCGGCATTCTCGGATAAAAAACCGTATCCGGGATGAATGGCATCCACCCCTTTTTGTTTCGCAAGATCAATGATCCGGTAAATATTCAAATATCCTTCGATGGGGCCCGGTCCGACCAGATAAGCCTCATCGGCCTTTTTGACATAAAGCGTGGTGGCATCGGGTGCTGCGTAAATCGCGACAGTTGCAATGCCCAATTCTTTACAAGCGCGAATGATGCGAAGCGCGATCTCGCCCCGATTTGCAATTAAGACTTTTTTAAACATGGTTATCATTTGTAGAGGCAACGCATGCGTTGCCCCTACATCAATTCACCTGAACTAACTTCCCTTTTCGTATTTGGAGCAAGAACGGTTTTTTAATGGCTTCTCCATCCTTCATTTCAGAAATAAATCCAGAGACTCCTTCTAGTCCTTCTGTTTTTGCAATGGCAGCCGTGACTTTTGATGGGGTATTCGCCCCCTGCTTGATGGCTTCAAAGATCATATTGGCCGAATCATACGCCTGCGCTGCAAAGAGATTCGGGTCTTGTTGAAATTGTTCTTTGTAAGCTTGCACAAAACTTTGGATGACTGGATTTTGAGATTCTTGAAAAAAGCCGTCTACAAAAACAGCCCCTTCCGCGTAAGCCCCTGCCCGTTTCAAAAAGCCAGGATCTGCCCATCCCATGGTCCCTAATAGTGGAATATTTTTGAGTCCGTAAAAAGCAAGCTGGGGAAGAATCAGCCCGATTGCTTTTGTGTCTCCCGGAAGGAAAATCGCATCGAATCCGTTCTGCTCGCCGATTTTTTTTTCATAAGTTTTTTTGAGGGGTTCAATCGTGGACTTAAAGTCGGTTTCATGAGGCGCATAAGATTGCACCAGAGCGACGACTCCTCCCATTTCGGTTATGTTTGCGCGCAAACAACGCACCCATTCCTTGCCACTGGTGTCATTTGGAGAGAAGATCGCGAAGCGTTTTAATGCCAATGCCGATACGGCATGTTCCGATATCGCGTGGCATTGAGAAGCCGGAGTGGTTGCGTTTCTAAAAACCGACGTCCCCATCGCGGGAAGTTTCGCTGCAGTGGCTCCGGGTGTAATCAATGCAAAGCTTCCTCTTTCAACAACGGGTGCAATCAGATTGACCTCTTTGCTCATTAACGGGCCGATCATGCAGAGTGGGGCATACTCGTCAGCCCATTCTTCAATGGCCGCTTCACTTTCGACCCGATCTCGAATGACCAATCCCACGCCTGATTTTGGAAATTCGGATTTGAACTGTTTTAATGCGAGTTCGACTCCTTGCAAGGCACTCATACCAAACGATTCTAACTTTCCAGACAAAGGGAGAATAACGCCGATTAGATAATCGTTTTCCTTTATTTTTTCTTGAATGGCTTCTATAAGGCGTTCCACTTCTGGTGCGTAAGCGTGGTTTGGGAAGAGAGACAAAAAACGTTTTCCCTCTTTTTCTTCCAGATAGTAAATGCCGTTTTTATCATAAGTCTTAATCAGTTGCATCATGGCTTCATCTGATGGAAAACGGGGAGAGAATTCCGAAGCGAGGGTAAGGAGTTCTTTTGTGGAAAGACGATTGCGAATCAGGGCAATAATCGCACTGCCGATTTGCGCGGCTTCGGCTGGGCTGGAAACGGCGACTTTTTTTTGAACGAGGACACGAAGGGCATTTGCGTATTCCTCCCGTTCGATATAGATTTCCGATGCGCGCGTGTAGATTGAATTTTTAAATTCCGAGACTTCTTCAATCTTGTTCCAAACCGACAAGGCCTTTTCGATATTTTGGTCTGTTTCGCCGGGCTTACCCCCGGCTTGTAAATAAGTGCTGCTTAATTTGAATCGAACGGCGTTGGCTTCGGGATGTTTCGGAAATTTCTCTAAAAAGAGACGATACGATGCAATTGCTTTTTTCAAGTCACCCTGCTCGGCATAGGTTTTTCCTATTTCAATTAAAGCGTCTGGTGCAAGAGGGCTTTCAGGGTGATTTGTATAAAAAAGTTCCAGAGAAGAGAGTCCCTCCGTGAGATGACCGTCTTTGATAAAGCGTTTTGATTCATCAAGGATAAATTGTTCTTCCGGTGAAGCCTGCGGGGCCGATTGCGCGATTGGATTGATGCCAAAAAAGAGGACCAAACAAAAAAGCAGTGAGACGCGTAACGTCTTTTTTTGAAGGGGGTTCATTTGAATCATTTTTGCCCCATATTATCGGAGGAATTGTAGAACCAAGTCAAGAATCCGCATTGCGCCATCTCAATGCCAAAAGGACTTATAAATGAGACGACGGATCAAGGTTTTTTTCTGTGGAAATAGAAGAGCGGGCGGCCACTGCAAAATGAAAAAAATAACGATCCAAATCGGAAAGATGAGTATCGTATAGGTGCCCGCCGAAAATGGTATCCGCCAATACCTCACGCACGCGAACCAATTCTTTAAGGCGATGATGCCATCGTGGGTCTGCTAATGTGAGGTCTAAAAGCTCAAATGCCCGGGTAATCGCATTTTCATAAATCCGATCTTTTTTCTCTTCTCGACGAGTGGCTCGGCTAATCTCGCTGCCGATGTTTCCCAATTGTTCAAACAGAGAAAGCGTAAACCACCTCCCGGATGCCAATTCCGAATGGGCTGTTTTTTGAACAGTGTTTTCGTCAATCACGGATAACAAGCCTCCGAACAATCTCCAAAATTTTATTCCGAATCTCAAGGCTTTCTACATGACGCGTCCGATTATTCTGGGAAGGACGCACATTAATCATTGAATCAAATTCAATCCAATCTTCTTCAGGGAGATCAAGATAGAAATGGCTCTTTGAAGGTTTGAGTGGGTAATGGGTTATAATCCTAGGAGGCAAACCA
>JBBTIN010000005.1:0-56118 GCA_038059935.1 Nitrospirota bacterium | reverse complement strand
TATCGCCTCGGAGGTCATTTCGCAATTTCAACTAATTATAGGACAGTCTCGCCCATTATGATCTATCCGCTCCCATCCCGGTAACCTTTAATTTGATCTATAACGTACCCTTTACTCTGATTGCGAACGAATGATACCATCCGCCGATTTATGAAAAAATATCAAGCGACGCTCAACCTCCCCAAAACCGATTTTCCGATGAAGGCCAACCTCAAAGAAAAAGAGGTTCTCTTGTTGGCCAAATGGGAAACAGAACAGCTCTATCCAGAGATTCTGAAAAAAGGCGAAGGCAAGCCAAAATATATCCTGCATGACGGCCCCCCCTACGCGAACGGTCATATCCATATCGGACACGCACTGAACAAAATTCTGAAAGATATCGTCGTGAAGTCGAAAACGATGAGTGGATACGCGGCGCCTTACGTCCCGGGGTGGGATTGCCATGGATTGCCCATTGAGCATCAGGTGCTAAAAGATCTCGGCCCGAAACGCGCAGGGATGGATAAAGTCGCCATTCGGAAATTATGCCGCGACTATGCACAAAAATTTATCGCAATTCAAAAAGCAGAGTTTAAGCGGCTGGGTGTTTTGGGCGATTGGGAAAATCCGTATCTCACATTAACCCCCGATTATGAGGCGGCCATCGTTCGGGAATTTGGAAAGATCGTTGCCGCGGGCTCGGTTTATAAGGGGCTTAAACCGGTGCTTTGGTGTTCCTCTTGCGAAACCGCCTTGGCCGAGGCGGAGGTGGAATATGCCGATCATACATCACCTTCTATTTATGTGAAATTTCCATTGTATGCGCAACACGAAGAAAGCCTGCTGAATATTTTTGCGGCAATGGGGATCGCCGATTCGGATCAGACACGGCAAATCACGGGGAAAAATCTTTCGATAGTGATCTGGACAACCACCCCGTGGACACTGGTCGCCAATCGCGCTGTTTGTCTTCATCCTGATTTTAACTATGTCGTGTGTCTGATTCAAAACGAAGCGGTGATTGTTTCCGAGCCGCTTTATGAATCGTTCATCAAAGAAACAGGATTAGATCACGGGACAATTGTTTGTACGTTCAAGGGCTCTCAAATTGAAGGCTGGCAATTTAATCATCCTTGGTTAGATAGAAGGTCTGTTGTGATTTTGGGAAATCATGTGACTGCAGAAGGCGGTACCGGCTGTGTACATACCGCGCCGGGACATGGCCGGGAAGATTACGAAGTTGGCTTGAAATATGGAATCGCCCCTTATGCCCCCGTTGACAAAAAGGGACGGTTTACTGCAGAGGCAGAACAATTTGCCGCGCTTCCTGTCTTTGAGGCAAACGCGCAAATCATTGCTCTGTTACAAGGAAAAGGAATGCTGGTCAAAGAAAAAAAGATTGTCCATTCTTATCCGCATTGCTGGCGCTGTAAAAATCCGGTGCTCTTTCGCGCGACTGACCAATGGTTTGTCTCGATGGAAACGACAAAATTGCGGGAGCGGGCATTAGACGAAATTGAAAAAGTCCAATGGATTCCAAAGTGGGGAAAGGATCGGATTATCGGAGCCGTTGGAAATCGTCCCGATTGGTGTATCTCGCGTCAGCGGGTTTGGGGTGTCCCGATTGTCGCCTTTACTTGTATCGCGTGCAAAAAACAAGTTTGCACCCAAGCAATCATTGACCCTATCGCAAATCAGATGGAGACGGAAGGATCTGATTTGTGGTTTTCAAAATCGGCGAAAGAACTGCTTCCTATCGGGATGACCTGTTCGTGCGGGAGTGGCGACTTTGAGAAGGAGAACGATATTCTGGATGTCTGGTTCGAATCAGGCGTTTCTCATGCGGCGGTATTGAAGGCGCGTGGGACATTATCTTGGCCGGCCGATCTTTATCTGGAAGGTTCCGATCAGCATCGCGGCTGGTTTCAAAGTACGCTGTTGGCCTCTCTGGAAACGGATAAAAAGGCCGCATTTGAAACGGTCTTGACGCATGGATTTACCGTGGATGGCGAGGGTAAAAAAATGTCCAAATCGGTGGGAAACGTGGTGGCCCCGCAGGAGATTACCGACAAGTATGGCGCGGAGATTTTGCGGTTGTGGGTGGCGGCCACCGATTTTCGAGACGACGTCCGAATCTCCGATGTGATCTTGCAGCAGTTGGTCGAGGCGTATCGAAAGATACGAAACACCTGCCGGTTCTTGCTCAGTAATCTTTATGACTATCAGAAGGAAACGGCATCTGGAAATAAACAACTTGAGATAGATGTCTGGGCACTCAATCGGCTTTCGCAGCTTAACGAAAGGGTGCAACAATCTTACGCCACAATGGAGTTTCACGCGGTTTTCCACGCCATCAATCAATTTTGTTCGGTGGAGCTTTCTGCATTTTATCTTGATATTATTAAAGATCGTCTTTATGCCTCGAAAGCCGATGCCCCCGAACGACGCGCGGCGCAATTTGTTTTACACGAAATTTTAATCACGCTCACAAAGCTGATGGCACCGATTCTCTCTTTTACCACGGAAGAGATTTGGCAGTCTTTACCTGTTGGATTCCGAGAAGAAGCTGCTTCGGTTCATCTGACCTCATTTCCAGAAAAAATGCCGAATGATTTGAATTTAGAGGACAAATGGGTGCGGCTCCGAGCCGCCCGGGAGTTGGTTTCCAAAAAACTCGAAGAGGCGCGCGCCAATAAAACGATTGGAACTTCGCTGGAAGCCTCGATCAGTATTACTGCAACATCAAAAGCGTTTCAGGACTTAAAGTCGCGTGAGGCATTTTTGCCATCCTTCTTTATTGTCTCGCAAGTCAAATTAGAAGAGTCCAGTGTTTGGAATGTAACAGTCGAGGCCGCCGACGGCGAAAAATGCGAACGCTGTTGGCTTTTTAGTGAGGCGGTGGGGAGTGACGTAACCCATCCGACGTTATGTAAGCGATGTTGCGAGGCCGTTCCGCCGACGGGCGGAGGCGAGTTGTGACCACTTCCGTTGGTCGTGGTGGGCTGTGTAGGTATTGGTATCTTTATTAATGTCCCGCTCCCTTTCTAAAATCGTTGCTTTAATATTATCTAAATGGATCATCCTCACCCTGATTGCAACAGGGATTGTCGTTTTAGATCAAGTCAGTAAAATCTACATTGATCGCGCCTTTGCCCTGCATGAGTCGCTGCCGGTGATTCCCGACCTTTTCTCATTAACGTATATTCGAAATCCCGGTGCGGCCTTTGGCCTTTTTGCGGATCAAAGCCGTTTTTTTCGCGCCTTATTTTTTTCTGTGGTTTCGCTTTGTGCCCTCTCTTTCTTGTTGGTGATGGTTTATCAAACCCCAAGTGATGATTACTGGCAGATGATCGCGCTTTCTCTTTTGCTGGGGGGAGCGATTGGGAATTTAATTGATCGGGTGCGATTAGGCGAGGTGATTGATTTTCTCGATTTTTATATTGGGGAGCATCATTGGCCTGCGTTTAATGTGGCCGATTCTGCGATTACGATGGGCGTCACAATGCTGTTATTGGCGATGATGCGGGATATGCGAGGGCAGAAAGCCGATGCGACGGATGACCTTAAGAACCTGCCTTCTTGATATGAATACACAATCTTCTTCATCGGACACGCCCCCACCCTTATGGGGAAGAGCGACTCGAATTCTCTGGATATCTTTTCGCATTTTAATCGGCTATTTTCTTTTGTATCTTGTCGCTCCCGTTCTCTCTAGCCGGAGAAAAGTCCAATGGATGGAACGGCTTCATCTTGAAAATGCCGAACGCTTTCTAAACACCACGCTTTCCTTAAAGGGGCTGATGATTAAGGTTGGCCAATTCATGAGTGCGCGGGTTGATCTTCTGCCCAAGGCCTATACCAAAACCCTTTCATCGCTGCAAGACCACGTGCCGCCGGCTCCTTTTTCTGAAATTCGAGAAAGAATCATTGACGAGTTAGGCGACACACCCGAAGCACTTTTTCGTTCTTTTAACGCGATCCCATTGGCATCGGCGTCGTTTGGCCAAGTCCATCAAGCGGTTTTGAACAGCCCCCTTGAAGACGGAACGCTTGATGTGGCGGTGAAGATTCAGTATCCCCATATTGAGGCAATTGTGCGTACCGATCTTCGCGCAATTCGAATTATTGTGTATCTGCTCCAGAAGATTTTTGCCCATATTCGATTTGATATTCTGATGCGAGAGTTTGATCGAATGGTACAGATGGAACTCAATTATATTGCGGAGGCCAAAAATGCCGAGAAGTTTCACAAACAGTTTTTAGGAGATGATCGCATTCTCGTGCCTCGCGTGGTTTGGGAATATACAACCGAACGCGTTCTCACGCTCACAAAAGTGGGCGGAATAAAAATAAATTGCTTTGACGAAATCAGGACGGCAGGGATTGAAACCCAAGCGGTCGCGCGACTGTTGGTCGAGTCGTATATGAAGCAGATTCTGCTCTTTCAGTTTTTTCATGGCGATCCGCATCCGGGGAATCTTTTTGTGCAACCGATAGAAAATCAAGCCGGCCAATTTCGATTGGTCTATGTTGATTTTGGCCTGATGCAAGAGATTGATGATCAGACGGACAAAGGACTAAGAAGAATGATTATGGCGATCATCAATCGCGATATTCCCGCGATTGCGCGAGGTCTGGTTGAGGTCGGGTTTCTTGCAAAAGAGGGTGGGCAGGGCGAAAGCGAGATTGAACGCGTCGTTTTATTTTTCATGGATCGGTATCGGAGTATTTCTCCTCGTGCCTTCAAAACGATTACCATTAAAGATATTTCAGATGATTTCAAAACGATTTTTACGATTTATTCTGCACTGCAGGTGCCCAACATTTTTATTTTAGCGGGACGGGCAGTGGGAATGTTAAACGGAATTTGTTCTCAACTCGATCCGGACGCGAATATTATTGATCTGGCGCAGCCCTACGCCAAAAAGTTTGCCTACAAAAAACAAGGCATAAAAGAACTGTTTGTAAAAGGGAAGGCGGTGTTTTCGGCTTTACTCGCGCTTCCAGCCGCTTTGCAATCGGTCTTGGAATTGGGTCACAGCGGTGGAGTCAAAACAGAGATGCATTCCAAGGGGGTTGAGACGACCTTGCTTAAAATCTACAATCTCGCCTATCGGTCATTACTGGGGTTGGTGGCCGGCGCGGCGATTTTTTACCTTGATCAAAACGAATCTTTCGTAAGGCTGACCCCCATTGGAATATTACTCGGTGGCGTCGCTGCCATTTCATCTATTCTTTTTCTGGTCTCTTTTATTGATGGGTTTGAGAGAAAACCTTGAAATAGAAAACGGTTTGTTTTATTATCCAAACGATTTTGCATGGATGATGTTTCGTTTTAAAATAGGGTTTCTTTACAGATGGATCAAGAAAAAAAAGACCCACAGGTTATCTCCTTGAATATTTCGCCGGGGGGAATTCCAAAACGGCCGATTGATATTGCGTTTGTTACACAAACCGGAATAGAAGGGGATGGGCATGAACATGCAAACCATCTCAAGCCGACCCGCGCGATCTCTCTGTTTGATTTTGAGATTTTAGAGACGCTTATTGCCGAAGGATACCCTGTGTTCCCCGGTGCGATGGGAGAAAATATTACGGTGCGTGATCTTCACGTTCAGACCCTCGCACCGAAGACACGCCTTTCTTTTTCTGGCGGAGTCGTGCTGGAGTTGGTCGAGCCAAGAAAACCTTGTTTTGTATTGGGCGCGATTGATGCCCGTTTAGAAAAAGAAACGGTTGGCCGAATCGGCTATCTGGCGCTTGTGGTCACAGTAGGAACGATTCGCGTCGGAGAGACCATCGCCGTCAGTCCTCCTGCGACTTAAGTCTCTTTTAGTTGAATTCGTTTTTGCTGCAAAAACAGCGTGGCGATTTCCGCTGTCGTCGTCGAATCTTCATGCCCCTTGTCATTGCGAATAAATCCTTTGACACGCGGAAATCGAAGCGATAACCCCACGCCATCGGCGTCTTGATTGGCTGTATGACTTCGAGATCGCGTCATTTCATCCGCTGTCACCGTGACGACGAATTTTGGAACGACCCAAACGTCGGGAACGATCTTCGCGTCGAGTGTTTTGGGCTTTTCAGGAATGCTTATCGGATCAAGCAGTCCCTTGAGCGCGATTAACTCGGCCTCTGTAAACCCGGTTCCAATTTTTGAGAGGGTCTTAAAGCGAGCCTCCTCTTTATCATACGCCGCGACTAAAATGGTGCCAATTCCAAATTTCGTGCGGGCTCCCTTTCCAAAAAAATAACCGACAATACAAAGGTCCAGCGTATCGGTCATCTCTCCTTTGTAACTGCGTTTTAATTTAATCCAATTAAAATTTCTGGAGCCCGCCGTATAGAGCGACTCCAATCGTTTCGCCACAATCCCCTCATATCCGCGCTCTACGACATCATTAAAAAACAGAGAAACCGCGTTCGGATCCTCTGTTTCAATGGCCTCCGATATTTCAAGGACAGGATGTTTTGGTAGCAGTGAAATTAATTTATTCCGCCGCGCATGGTATGGATATTGTGTATAGTCCTCTCCATCTAAGTAAAGCAGATCAAACAGAAAGAATTTGAGAGGAACCGTTTTGGCCAAAAGAGCAATATCATGCTTTCGTTTGCGTTGCATCGTGACCTGAAAAGGGAACGCTTCTCCTGTGGTCTCATTCACAGCCAAAGCCTCTCCTTCCAAAATAATGTCATGGCCATGAAAAACGCTCTGTATGGCTTCCACAATTTCGGGAAACATTAAAGTAGTGCGTTCCTGATTACGCGAGAAGAGAATTACTTCATTTTCTTTTTTATGTGCCTGACAGCGAAATCCGTCATATTTGATTTCAACCGAACAGCGACCGATCTTTTCGATGATCTCTTCAGCAGAGGGTAATCGCTCGCACAGCGCGGAACGAATTGGATAGCCGCATCGCACCGCGATGGCCAGCACGCCGGCCTCTCCTTCTTGACGGTAGATTTTAGCGAGCAGGCCTAAATCGGAAATCAAGTTATAGGCGCGATCGAGTGCTGGGCGAAAAGTGCGACTGCCTTGCGATAAAGCGAGTGCCTCTAAAATGGTGGCATCTCCGGAACCGAGTCGAAGTTGTCCCGCAACAAATCGCGCAACATATTTTGCCTCCACAGGAGAGAGGCAGGAGAACAGATGCGATAACGCATCAATCTTTTGATCCACGCTGCCTTCGCCATTCATCATGGCCATTTGATAGATGGCGGAATAGACTTCAGAAATGGTTGGGTTTCTGCATTCTTTTTTTAAGATAAATTGTGCAGCGGTCTTTCCAATATCACCAAGTATTTGGTGTTGTTTTAATAAGGGTTCGGAAGCGATGCCTGTTGTGTTGGCAATGGTGCGGAGCAGATATTTTTCTGACATGCCGATGTTGATGTCATGAAAAGCGGGCAGCAGTTCGCCTTTCAGGAGATAGATGATTTGGGCGATTTCATTGGTGTCTGCTTCTTTGAAGAGATCGGAGAGAATGGCAAACATCTCCAGTCGTTTTGATGTTGCTTCGATTTTTTCAAAGGTAGAAACCAGTTGGGAGAAGGTCATAGAAGTTGGCTCCCCAGGCCGGATTCGAACCAGCGACATGACGGTTAACAGCCGTCCGCTCTGCCGACTGAGCTACTGGGGAAAAAGTCGGGCTATTGTATCTGCCACATATACAAAAGTCAAAGTTTTATCGTAAAAGAACGCGTGATTGTGTTAGAGTCCCCCGCTGGTAAATTAACGATGATTCCACTTAAAGATGATCTGCCGACCCATTCGTTCCCATTTGTGACCATCGGTCTCATTGTGGCAAACCTGCTTGCGTTTTACTATCAGATCACATTGGGGGAATCTTCCGAGCAACTCATTTTTACCTATGGCGCAATTCCATTTAATCTGATGCACCCTTTTGAACAAACCGTTTCCATTCCAGACGCTTCTGCCTCTATTTTTGCCTCCATGTTTCTTCATGCGGGTTTTTTACACCTCGGCGGAAATATGCTCTATCTTTGGATTTTTGGAAATAATATTGAAGACGTCATGGGGCCAGTCCGGTTTATTTTCTTTTATCTCATCTGCGGAATCGTTGCCGTTTTTTCCCATGCAGGGTTTGATCCGACCTCACGTATCCCGATGATTGGCGCTTCCGGCGCGGTCTCCGGCGTGTTAGGAGCCTATCTGGTTCTCTTCCCGCGCGCGCGTGTCCTCACCCTGATTCCCATTATTATTTTTATCAATTTCTCATGGCTTCCGGCGGTCGTCGTTTTGGGTTTTTGGTTTTTAATGCAAGTTTTGAATGCGACCTTGACGCAAAGCGGTGCTGGAGGGGTTGCCTTTCTTGCACACGTGGGTGGCTTTGTCGCAGGGATGAGTCTCATTTTTTTATTTAGAAAAAGAAAGAATCGGTACTATTCATGAATCGCTATCTGCCTTTCGAATTTTTTATCAGCATTCGCTATCTTCGTGCAAAACGACGGCAAAAGGGAATTTCCCTAACCACGTTCATTTCAATTGCGGGGGTCACAGTAGGAGTCGCCGCGCTGATTGCGACGCTGGCCGTGATGACTGGGTTCAAAAACGAACTGCGCGATAAAATCTTGGGGATCAATTCTCATATTGTTGTGGATGACCGAACACGCGAAGGATTGGAGAATGTGGAGCCGCTCATCGAAGTCATCTCCCAAAATCAGCGTGTGGTCGCCGCGACCCCATTTATCATGAGACAAGTCTTGCTGTCCTCCAGTGCCGGTGCGGTGGGGGTGATCTTACGCGGCATTGATCCAAAACGAGAGGCCAAAGTGACCAAGATTGCCGAAAGTCTGATTCAAGGGAAAATAGAGGATTTGGCGACCAGCAGTATGTTGATGGGGGTAGAGCTTTCCTCCCGTCTTTCAGTGGGTTTAGGCGACACGATTAACGTGATCTCTCCGGCGGGCTTGGAAAATCAAGCGGGAATCGGCTCGATCGGCATGACGCCAAAAATTCGCAAATTTACGATCGTTGGGATTTTTGATTCCGGCATGTACGAATACGATTCCGCACTGGTTTATATCTCAATTCCGGAGGCGCAGCGATTTTTTAATTTTGAACAGCATGTCAGCGGAATTGAAGTGAAGGTTACCGATATTTCCGCAGCGGCCGAGATTGCCGATGAGATCGAAGCCGTGCTCGGATTTCCACATCAGGCGAAAGATTGGCTCAAGATGAATCGCTCGCTCTTCTCCGCGCTGAAACTGGAAAAAATTGTGATGTTCATTATCCTCACACTGATTATCCTGGTCGCTTCATTTAACATCGTTTCAACCTTGACCATGACGGTACTGGAAAAGGGAAGAGAGATCGCCATATTAAAAGCAATGGGAGCCAGCCAAAAATCCATCATGCGTGTTTTTATGATTGAAGGGGTCATGATCGGCGGTGTGGGTGTTCTCATGGGTCTGCCGTTGGGACTTTTAATCTGTTCACTTTTAGTTCGGTTTTATAAGTTGCCAACCGATGTCTATTATATCAGCCATCTTCCAGTTGCAATTCTTCCATTTGATCTGATTGTCGTCTCGGTATCAGCACTCCTGATCGCCTTTTTTGCAACATTATACCCATCATGGCAGGCAGCCAAACTAGACCCCGCCGAAGCCCTCCGCTACGAATAGCCCGCCAACGGGCGGGCTCGATGACGACTGCTGTCGCAGTCTATCCCCCTTCCCGTTGGTCAGGGTACGGGGGTGAACGGTTATGTAAGTTGGATTCTTTCTTGGATAGTGTCTGAACGAAAAGGTTCTTTCTCTGTCATTTCGAACGAAGTGAGAAATCTTAGAGGCTTGATCACATTGAGGTGACAGATTTCTCCCTTTGGTCGAAATGACAAAAAATAGGGTTTCCGTTCAGACACTAGACAGAGAAAAGTAAAAAAGGAATAGAGATGACAGGTGCAATATTATCCGGAGGATTGAGTACCAGAATGGGGCAGCCTAAGGAAGGGATTCTCCTTTCTGATGGACGACCCATGATTGCACATGTCATGGCACCACTCCTAGAAGTTTGCGAAAAAATCGTGATCATCGGGAATTGCCGTGGCGTCAACCTTCCATCACTGCCACAATTAATCGCACTGCCTGATGAAGCACCCGGGATGGGGCCGCTTTATGCCATTGCAACACTTCTTAAAAGCGAAATTGATCTGCATGGCTATATGGTAACCGCATGTGATCAGCCGTTTTTAACCGCTGCTCTTTTGCGCCGATTGATCAGGGCGGAATCCATTGGTCCTTGCATTTTTCAGAGGTCAGTCTCGACAATGTTAACCCCGCTTCCAGGATACTATCCCGCATGTTGGCTTCCTGAAATCCAAAAACAATTATTGCTGGGCGAGCGTTCGCTTTGTCGTGCGATTCAAAACAGTACGCCATCGTTTCTTCCCCTCTCGGATACAGAAGAGCCCCTCTTGAGAAATATCAATACACCCGATGATTTGAAGGGAATTTACGCAGCCTTTTCCCAGTGAAAAACAGCCCCTCCTTCCTCAAAACCCAGATTACACGCTCTGAAACCGGATGAGTCTATTGACCGTATAAATCATAGCGGGGTATGATGCCCCCTATGGTTACAATCCCAGAAGAAGTCCTCAAAGAAATTGAAGCGTTTGGCCGCGAGGTTAAACGACTTCAAAACAAAGAAATCCCAGAAGAGAAATTCAAGAAATTTCGACTGCAGCAAGGCATCTACGGCCAACGGCAAAAGGGCGTTCAGATGGTTCGCGTTAAGATTCCATCTGGATTCTTAAACGCCGAAAAACTACGAACCCTTGCCGATGTTGTCACGAAATACTCCACCGGAAAATGTCATGTCACAACCCGACAGGACATCCAATTTCATTTCGTAAAATTGGATCATATTACGACCATCCTTACGCGACTTGCAGAAGTGGGGCTGACAACACGAGAGGCCTGCGGCAATACAGTTCGCAATGTGACGGCCTGTCATCTGGCCGGTGCTTGTCATACAGAAACGTTTAATGTCGCGCCGATCTCGGAAAAGGTGGCCTATCATCTTTTGAGAAATCCGATCAATGCCGATTTACCTCGAAAATTCAAAATCTCCTTTTCAGGATGCAAGAGCGAATGCGCAATGGCAGCCATTCACGACATCGGTTTTATCGCAGAGAGTCGTCCTAAAGGGGGAACGTCCCCTGCGGATGGAAGCGTGGCGTACGGGTTTAAGGTTTATGTGGGAGGCGGCTTGGGTTCCAGTCCAAAGCTTGCAAAACTGTATTCGGAGTTTTTGCCGTTTTCAGAGGTATTGCCAACCTGTGAGGCCATCTTAAAAATATTTGACGCCAATGGAGATCGAAAGACCCGTAGCAAGGCACGAATGAAATTTGTGCTGGAGCGATGGGGATTGGAAAAGTTTAAGGCAGAGGTCGCCAAAGAAATCGCGCTCTTAAAGGAGATGGGGAACGTCTACCCCGATCTTCCGGAGCCTGCAACAAAACCTCTTTTTGTATTACCAAGCGATTCAGCGCAAAAAAGAATCGCATCAGCTGATGAGACCGACTATGAAAAATGGATGCGAACCAATGTTCTTTTTATGCCCGGAGAACGGGTATCGGTTGAAATTAGACTCACGCTCGGAGATATTGCCGCGCCCGAACTTTTAGGATTAGCCGATATTGTAGATCGGTTTCTGCCCGCAGGACACGCTGTCCCTCACGAGATTCGCGCGACGCATCAGCAAAATTTTATTCTGCATGGCATCTTGCAAGAATCGCTGCCGAGTCTTTATGAAGCGTTGCGACAAATCTCCCTTGCCCATCCTGGCGCGCAAAGGGCCATTGATGTGATTGCCTGTCCCGGTGCCGACACTTGCCAGTTGGCATTGACTTCTTCAATGGGATTGGGCGACGCGATTGTGAATGAATTTGGGAAAAATGAAGCCGATGCAATCGCGGATAGCGGTCTTCGTATTCGTATCTCTGGCTGTCCAAACTCCTGTGCGCATCATCATATTGCAGGGATTGGTTTTCACGGTGTGGCCAAAAAGGTGCATGGAAAATTGGCACCGCATTATCAACTGCATTTAGGCGGCGGGGTCAATGCCGATTCTCCGACACTGGGGAAGCCGAAAATTAAATTGCCTGCAAAAAATATTCCGCAAGCGGTCACAAAGATTGTCCAAATCTATAGCGAAAATCGTCTTGATGGAGAATTGTTTAATCCGTTTGTAAAGCGTTATGGGGCCGATGTGATCTCGGATCAACTGATCGTGTTGACGGCGCTCCCGCTGCCCGCGGACTCTCCTTCGTCCTACCATGATTACAATGCCGAGAGCGATTTTCATTTAGATGATTTAGGGCCAGGCGAGTGTGCGGGAACGGTGATTGATCTCATTGAAAATTATCTTCGAACCAGTGCGCAGTCGCTTGAAATGGCTCAATTGGAAGTGCGTCGTGGCAACATGGAGTCGGCTATTGAACGAATGAAAAATGCGATCCTGCTTTCTTGCCGCGCGTTGTTGATTCCGTTTGGGGTTGATTCTCAACTGGAAGGGGAAATCTTAAAAGAGTTTCAACATAAATTAGTCGAGCAAGGCATTGTCTCGGAGCAATTTGAAAAACTGACCGCAGGTCTCGGACAATGGACGGTGTTTGATGTTTCTTCCGATGCCGTTTTATCATCGCTTGCGTTGGCCGGTCTTGTGATCGCCGAATGCAAAGCCGCGTATGACCAAATGGACGCGAGTATGAAATTGAGAAAGAAGGAGGACAAAGTGCCGCAGGAATCAAATGCGTCCGCCGTCTCTAATGTTTCAGGTAGGAAAGTAGATGTTCGACTGGACTTATCGGGTGTCGCTTGTCCAATGAATTTTGTAAAGACAAAACTGCAATTAGAAGAGATGGAGACCGGTGAAATTTTAGAGGTGATTATTGATGATGGCGCGCCGAAAGATAATGTTCCCCGATCGGTGAAAGCAGAGGGCCATAAAGTTTTAGAGTTGGTAAGGCGTCCCGATAGTCATTACGAACTGGTCATTGAGAAAGGGGGGTAGCACCCCCCCTGCGGGACGACTGCTTTCGCAGTCTATGCTTGCTCCTCGCAAGGTGCTTGCCCCGTTGGCCGCGATAAAGACATCCTTTTTTGTTATGTCAGAGGGTGAGTCTGTACAACAAAATAAAAGTAGGAGAGAAAATGAAGTTTAATATCGTTTTGGATAAAGCGGATGAGGGAGGCTTTAACGTGGTTGTTCCGGCACTCGATGGCTGTTTTACGCAAGGGGACACGATGGAAGAAGCACTTGAAAATGCAAGGGAAGCCATCGTGTGCTACATTGAGGGACTTGAAAAATTAAATGAGATTAAAACAAAACCGAACCTAACCATCAGAGAAGTCGAGGTCGCTATTTGAGCAAAACATTTTCAGGAAGGCAGGTTGTTAAAGCCCTCCATCGCATCGGCTTTGTGATGGATCATCAGAAAGGAAGCCACATCTTCTTGCATCATCTGGAAAAAAGTATCACGGTCATTGTCCCTAACCATAAAGAAGTGAAAAAAGGGACTCTTAATAATATCCTAAAAAAAGCAGACCTGACGGTTGAAACCTTAAAGAAACTCGTTTGATTTGAAGACACACAAACCAAAATCTAATGCACGGGACATACAACATCACGGCCTCTTATGAGGACAACTACCAAAAGGGGCCTTCTCTCATAACGACATTACCTACTGTCGCTCCCTTTTCCGACTCACATCCAAAACAAAACTTTCTGGGATTTTCCGTGCACTCTCGTTTGGGAATCCCGGCGGGGCCACTGTTAAATTCCAAATGGATTTTAGATTACGCCGCGTTGGGATTTGATCTGCTGGTTTATAAAACCGTCCGAACCGTTGCGACTCCAAGTCATCCGACCCCCAACTGTGTTTTTTTGGAACCTGCAGGGCTACTGCTAGAAAACGATTTTGGAAAACGGCTCATCGCAACACCAAAGACGCCATCTGCTTTAGAGGATATTAGCATTACCAATTCCTTTGGAATGCCATCGCGAGATCCGAAAATTTGGCAGGAGGATGTTGCAATTGCTCGCCGCGGGATCAAGCCGGGACAGGTATTGATTGTGAGCGTCTCTGGCACGCCTGAACAGGGCGATTTGGTGGCCGACTACGCAAAAGGGGCATCGCTTGCCGTAGAAGCAGGTGCCGATATCATTGAGATTAATCTTTCTTGTCCGAATGTCGAGACGGGTGAGGGGTCCATTTATGCCGATCCTGTTTTTTCTTCAAACATTTCAAAGGCAGTGAGACAGGCGATTGGAACGGGACCCCTTATCATGAAGATAGGCTATTTAAGAGACAAGGGAAAATTATCTCAAGTTGCCAAGGCAAATGCCCCTTACGTCAATGCCATTTCAGGACTCAATACGCTCTCGTTTGAAGTCGTGGATACCCATGGGAATCCCGCGTTGCCGGGACGGCTTCGCTCCGGTGTCTGCGGATCGGCGATTCGGGGCTGTGCGATGGAACAGGCGAGCCGACTTATTGAATTAAGGCAAAAAGAAAAATACGACTTTTCGATTATCGGAGTGGGCGGCGTGATGACGGCGGATCATGTTCGGCAGTTTTTTGATTTGGGTGTGGATGCCGTGATGTCGGCGACGGGGGCCATGTGGAATCCTCATTTGGCCTATCAATACTGGACACTGGAAAAATGAAACACGCTTCATTCCCCCCGAGCAAGGGGGGTAGGGGGGTGTTAAGGAAATAGCATTGCCGAAAGACTTTACGAAACTATTTTTTGCAAAATGGCAGAAGCCGATTTTCTTGGTTTTTGCAATCGGGTGTCTCATCGTTGCGGCCGTTACCATTTCTGTGGGCTATTCTCTTTTTAGTGCGCGGCCTGTTCTTTTTGGCGTCTTTGTTTTTTATGTCGTTATTCTTGTCGGAGTCGTTATTTGGTTTGGACGACGTTTTATTGCGATGATCGGGGAATGAGATGGCACGCTATCTTTTTTTAAGACTGCTCTGGATTTTGCCCGTTGCGCTGGGTGTGGTCACCGCTGTGTTTTTCTTGATTCACCTGATTCCGGGGGACCCCATTGACCTCATGCTTGGAGAGACGGCAGGCGTCGCAGATCGCGTCCACCTCCGAGAATCGCTTCATCTGGACGAGCCGATCCTCAAACAATACGGTCATTTTATATTGCGTTTGGCAACGGGCGATTTGGGCGAGTCGTTCAGCATGAAGAAGCCGGTGATGGATATTCTCTTGTCCCGCTATCCGGCGACACTGTTGCTTGCCATTTCTGCAATGATCATTGCAATTGCCTTGGCCATTCCGCTCGGTATTTTTTCCGGACTCAAGAAAGGAGGCATCGGGGATCAGACGATTCTTCTTGGTTCTCTTTTTGGTGTCTCCATGCCAAATTTTTGTCTTGGGCCACTTCTGATTATCCTGTTTTCGCTTCAATTAAATTGGCTTCCCGTTTCTGGCAAAGAAGGGGTTCTCTCTCTCATCTTGCCAGCGTTGACGCTGGGAATCGGTATGGCCGCAATCTTAATTAGAATGACACGTGCATCCGTGCTCGATACCATGGAAAAAACATTTATGGTCACCGCACGGGCAAAAGGACTCCCCGAGCGCGTTGTGATTTTCAAACATCTTTTTCGCAACAGCCTCATTCCATTGATCACCGTTTTAGGATTGCAATTTGGCGCGTTATTGACGGGGTCTATTATTACGGAGACCATTTTTTCCTGGCCGGGACTGGGGCGTTTAATGATCCAAGCGATTTTTAGCCGCGATTATCCATTGGTACAAGGGTGTGTTCTTGCCGTTGCATTCACCTATCTTCTGGTGAATTTGCTAGTAGATATTTTGTATGTCATCACCGATCCGAGGGTGCGATATGAAACATAGGAGCCTATCGTGAAAAATATAGGCTTCATTATCGGTTGCTTTTTTTTAGTCATTCTTTTTGTGTCGGCGGTTTTTGCTCCGATCCTTTCCCCTCATTCTCCAGATCAAATCAATTTAGAACAGGGCTTATCCTCCCCTTCATCCTCTCACTTTTTAGGACAAGACAAATTAGGCCGAGACATTTTGAGTCGTGTCCTCCATGGCGGACGCGTTTCGTTGGGAGTTGGCATTATTGCAACGGTCATTTCCGTTTCCATTGGTCTTTTCGTGGGTTCTCTTGCCGGGTTTTGCGGTGGAAAAGTGGATGCACTGTTAATGCGTTTAGTGGATATTGTCTTGTCGTTTCCGGGCATTTTACTGGCGATTGTCATGGCTGCGGTATTAGGCCCGTCCGTGATCAATATTATTATTGCGTTATCCATTTTGGGCTGGGGTGGTTACGCGCGCGTTGTTCGTGGACAGATTTTGGTGGTGCGTCAGGAAGATTATATTTTATCGGCGATATCGCTTGGCCTGACCCCTTCACGGGTGATCGTTCGGCATATTCTTCCGAATGTTTTTGCACCGGTTCTTGTTGAGGCGATGTTTGGGGTGGGTCATGCGATTGTCGCGGAATCTTCTCTTTCGTTTCTGGGGCTTGGAATTGCTCCGCCGATGCCCAGTTGGGGCGGGATGTTAAGTGATGCCAAATCGTTTCTGCTTGTTGCGCCGCATTTGGTCATCATTCCGGGAATCATGATTATCATTGTGGTGGTGTCATTTAATTTATTGGGAGACGCGCTTTATGACCGCCTTGCGGTAAGAAAGCAGAAGTAGCGTCTGGAAGATGCGTTGATTCCCGATTGGAAGCATGATACTATTCCCGTCGGTTTGTGCACTCTCTTTTTTGGAGGGGCTGGACCCTGTGCAGTAGAAACTTATTAACCCCGCCAGATCCGGAAGGAAGCAACGGTCCGTAAGCCCTTCTAGGTGCCGCGGGATCATCTGGCCTCTCCACAAAAGAGAGCGCGTTTTTTATATCTCGCATAGTAAAAGACGGTGCAGTTTCAAGTCTCAGCGCGCCTATGGCGTCCTAAAACCTTTGAAGAAGTTGTCGGACAGCAACACCTCATCCGTATTCTAAAAAATGCCGTCTCTGGAGAAAAGGCCGCACAGGCCTATCTCTTCTCCGGCATACGCGGTGTCGGCAAGACCTCTGTCGCGCGCATCCTCGCCAAAGCCATCAATTGCACCAGCACCGAAAATCCGCCTTGTAATGCTTGTTCCTCCTGCAGCGAGATTATTGCCAATCGCTCTGTGGATGTCATTGAAATAGACGGCGCGTCCAACACCCATGTGGAAGATGTCCATCACCTGCGGGAGAAGGTTCAATATTTGCCGCTTTCCGGAAAATACAAGGTTTATATCATTGACGAAGTCCACATGCTTTCCAATGCGGCGTTTAACGCGCTGCTTAAAACGTTGGAAGAGCCCCCGTCGCATCTGGTCTTTATTTTGGCCACAACAGAGGCGCATAAAATTCCGACGACCATTCTTTCCCGCTGCCAACATCTGATCTTTCGCCGCGTGAAGCGCGTTGAAATTGAGACCCAGTTGAGAAAAATCTTATTGCAAGAAAATAAAGAGATGCCCGACCATGTTCTCACCTTCATTACAAAGGCCTCCGAAGGCAGCCTGCGCGATGCCCTTTCGTTATTCGATCAGGTCATGACCTATGCCAAAGATCACATGTCGGAAGAAGACATTTCGATTCTTTTTGGACGCGCAGCGGAAAACACCTTTCATGCGTTGATTGCCGCCATGTCTGATAAAAATGCGGAAGCCCTGCTTTCTCTGGCGCGCGAAATCGAAAACAACGGATACGATCTTCGTCAATTTCTGACGGATTGGATCGAGCATTTAAGGCATCTGATTGTGATGAAAAATGTGAAGTCGGCGGATCATCTGATTGATCTTCCCGACGAAGAAAAAAGGGAGATTGAAAAGGAGAGTGCGCTTTTCTCTCATGAAGTATTACAATCTTTCTTTTCGATTTTTATAAGATTGCAAGAGGATATTCGAAACGCGCCGCGTCCCCACCTGTTGCTGGAAGTCGCCCTGATGCGCGCGATTTTAATTGCCGATCTCACACCCATCGAACAAGTCATCGCAGAGATTCAGGGGATGACGAACCCTGTGGTCGGGGCGAAAAACTTTTCGCCCAAAGAAACATCCCTGCCTCATGATTACACAAAACCAACACGCAACATGCCCCTACCCGTGCAAACAACGCTGTCCCCTCCCCGATCCGAGACGAAAAGTTTTTTGTCTCCACGTCCATCGGAAATTGCGACGACATCCCTGCCCAATGATGGGGCAAAAGGTTTTTCGCCCCTACAAAATGACGCGGATTTATGGAAAGCACTCTTACAAGAGGTCAAGAAGGCGCGGCCAAATCTCGCCTCTTATTTGGATCAAGGCGCTTTACAAAAGGTTGAAGAGAAAACGATTCAACTCCAATTTTCGGAAGAGAGTTCTTTTTTAATCTCTCTAATTGAGAAGGAGGAGAATAAAAAAGTGCTTGCGCCACTTCTGAAAAATTATTTTAAGCGGGATTTGGAATTGGATTTGCGGGCTTCCATTTTGGAACGTGTGCCGGTTGCGGGAATGGAGCAGGACAATCTTTTTGTAAAAGAGGCGTTAAAAATATTTAGTGGTGCAACAATTAAATAGGGCAAATAGGGAGTGAATGATGTCCAATAAAAAAATGCTAGGTGATATTCTAAAGCAGGCGCAGGCGTTTCAGGAGAAGATGGCAAAGAGCCAGGACGAGGCGGCTCAAAAAATAATCGAGGCGTCCTCCGGCGGAAACATGGTCGTCGTTCGCATGAACGGGAAGCAAAATCTACTTTCGATTGTACTTGATCCGGAGATTGTAAAATCAGGGGATATTGATATGCTGCAAGACCTCATTATTGCAGCGGTGAATGAAGGGGTGCGAAAAAGTCAGGGATTGATGGCAGAAGAGATGAAGGGTCTGACCGGAGGGCTTCAAATTCCTGGATTGTTCTAGTGGCGGCGACGGCCACTCCGATAACGACTGCTTCGCAGTCTATCCCCGCTCCTGTTAGTCGCGGTGAAGGGGTTTTACCATTACCTACAAGACCAAGAGGGTGTTTAGATTTTAGGGAAGGGCACGTTGCAACGTGCCCTTCCCTGCGGGTTTAAAGATATGATCCGAGAAAGACTCATCAAGGAGAAGCCATGAAAAAGAAAGTGCTTGTATTTTTAGCCCCAGGGTTTGAAGAGATCGAAACCATTACCGTGATTGACATCTTGCGCCGCGCAGGCGTCGAAGTGATGGTCGGAGGCACCATCGAAGGGCCGATTACCGGTTCGCGCGGCGTGCGCCTACTGGCCGATTGCTCACTTGATAACGCGCAAAACGAAACGTTTGATATGGTTGTCCTCCCGGGCGGAGGCGAAGGCGTGGCGCATCTGGGTCAAGACAAACGGGTGATGCAGATACTCAATGATGCGATTAAAAAGCGGAACGTCCGCGGCGAAGGAATATGGATTGGCGCAATCTGTGCCGCGCCGTCTCTGATTGCGCAGGCATTGATTGGCCGAAAGGCAACGTCTCATCCGTGTGTTCAATCAGAAATGCCGGGGGTCGAATATCAGGAAGAGCGCGTTGTCGTTGATGGGCCATTTATCACCAGCCGCGCCCCTGGTACTGCAATGGAATTTGCATTGGAACTGGTTTCACGGCTTTGTGGAGCGGAGCGATATCGCGTTATTAAAAAAGATGTTCTCGCTTGAAAAAAGAAATGCGCTGATCCATCTGATGCGATTGGATCGGCCTTACGGCACGCTGCTGCTTCTCTTTCCGACACTTTGGTCACTCGTTATTGCGGCTTCGGGGCGCCCGACGCTTACGCATTTAATGGTCTTTATTCTGGGCTCTTTTTTCATGCGAAGCGCAGGTTGTGTGATCAACGACATGACCGATTATAAATTCGATGCACAGGTCGCTCGAACAAAAGATCGTCCGATAGCAAGTGGTGTGCTGACCCACAAAGAGGCGTTCTTTGTATTGATTCCGCTTTTGACCGTTTCATTCCTATTGGTTTTACTATTAAATACGCGAACCATTCTGTTTAGTTTTATTGCGCTTTTCGTGGCTTCTTTTTATCCATTTGCAAAACGATTGACTCATTTTCCGCAAGCCGTTTTAGGCATTGCCTTTAGTTTTGGCATTCTGATGGCATGGACGGCCGTTCTCAATGAGATTACACTCATTCCTATTCTGATTTTTATTGCAAATCTTTTTTGGACGATTGGGTATGATACGATCTATGCGTTGATGGATAAAGAGGATGATCTGAAAATTGGGGTGAAATCCACGGCAATTTTTTTTGGATCAAAAAGCACAATTGCAATCGGGTTTTGTTTTTTGAATGTCGTCTTATTGCTTTATCTTGTGGGACAGCAAGCCAAAATGGGAGCGCCCTATTATGAGGCACTGATGATCGCGGCGATTGGATTGCTCTATCAAACCGTCTTGCTTTTGAGTGCATTCCGCAGCGGACGCTCCGCAGAAAGAGAAAGATTGTTTTCTCTTTTTAAGGCGCATGTCTTTATCGGAGCGATTATTTTAGCTGGAATTGTTTTCAATTATTAGCGAGATGACGCAATGAAAGATTATAAAATATGGATTGGGGGGAAATGGAAGAGCACCTCGGAATCGTTTCTGGTGCAAAACCCCTATAATAGTGAAAGCATTGGCAGAACCTATTGCGCGGGTGCTGAAGAGATTGAAGAAGCAATCTGCTCTGCGGTGCAAGCGTTTCAAGCCATGCGCACCTTTTCTAGCTTCCAACGTGCAGCGGCACTTTCTCATATTTCAAACGGTCTGAAAGATCGGCATGATGAAATCGCGCAGATGATTACGTGCGAATCGGGCAAGCCGATTGCCGACGCGAGATCTGAAGTGAATCGCGCTATTTTCACTTTTCAGATTGCGTCAGAGGAGGCCAAACGAATCAACGGTGAGGTGATGCCGCTTGATCTGATGGCCGGCTCTGAAAAACGATTTGGTCTAACGAAACGGGTTCCGATTGGGCCGATTTTAGGCATTGCGCCGTTTAACTTCCCACTGAATCTGGTTGCCCATAAAATTGCTCCTGCTCTGGCCGCGGGGAATACCATTATTCTAAAGCCGGCCCCGAAGACGCCTTTGACCGCGTTGTTGCTAGCAGAAATTATTGCGTCGGCAGGGCTGCCGGAAGGCGCAGTCCAAATTTTTTCGACAACAAATTCCCTTGCGGAGGAAATGGCACAAGACCCAAGAATAAAGATGCTCACGTTCACTGGCAGTGCCGAAGTGGGTTGGTCTTTGAAAGAAAAACTGCCTAAAAAGCGGGTTCTTTTGGAATTGGGGGGAAACGCAGGGGTGATCATTCATTCTGATGCCGATTTGGATTATGCCGCAGTGCGTTGTGTGGCCGGCGGTTTTGCCTATGCAGGACAGGTTTGTATCTCGGTACAAAGAATCTATATTCAAGAAAGTGTCTATCAACCTTTTTTAGAACGATTTCTTCCGCAGGTCGCAGCACTTCAAGTGGGAGACCCGATGGATGAAAAAACAAATATGAGTGTCATGATCAGCCTTCATGAAGCAAAACGCGCAGAGGCGTGGATTTCGGAGGCGGTTTCATTGGGCGCAACGGTTTTAACTGGAGGAAAACGCATGGACAATGTCATGACCCCAACAGTTTTAGCCGATATTACACCCCAGATGAAAGTTTTCTGTGAAGAAATTTTTGCGCCCGTGGTTACTGTGACCCCTTATCAACATATAAATAATGCGATTGATGGGATGAATCAATCGCATTATGGATTACAGTCTGGAATTTTTACAAGAGATATCAAAAACATTTTTCAGGCCTTTGATGAAATCGAAGTGGGCGGGCTGATTGTAAACGATATCCCCACTTATCGAATTGATCACATGCCTTATGGCGGAATTAAAGAGTCCGGTATCGGACGAGAAGGAATTCGATACGCAATTCTCGAAATGACCGAGTTAAAATTTCTTGCACTAAACCTAAAATAATAACGGTTGACAGACTGTGTGGAAACTCCTTTTTTGTCATTTCGAACGAAGTGAGAAATCTCAAGAGCTCGACAACATTAAGATAACAGATTTCTCCCTTTGGTCGAAACGACAGTTTTCAAACAGTCTATTGAGTTGCTTGGAGAAAATCTGAACGGGAAGGAGATTTTGGAGAGGGAGAGGGCGTTTGAGGCACCCCCTCCTTCCCACACTTAACACTTATAAAGTGTTAAGCAACGTTAGTTAACCAACGATAGGTGCTGTTACGTTTGCTGCCTGTGGTCCTTTTGCGCCGGAAGTGACCTCGAATTCGACTTCTTGGCCTTCAGCCAGAGACTTAAAACCCTCTGTTTGAATCGCTGAAAAATGAACGAAAACATCTCCCCCATTTTCCTGCGTGATAAATCCGTATCCCTTGCTCGCGTTGAACCACTTCACATGACCTTTTGCCATTTCTACTTCCTCCATTACATTACTAAATGCTACCCCGACCAGTGCGCTTTCACTGCGCTTAAACTGAATTACTCATGTCTAAGACAGTCACCCACAAAACCATTGTTTCAGGACAGCCTACTACCTACAATCTGGAATTGTATTATAAAGAAGAAACCGGTGTCAATGACCTCTATCTGCGGGTAGTGGATGAGTTTGAAAAGTGATCTGTCATTCCTGCGTGTTTCTGGCAGGAATCTCTTATCATAAAACCATAGATTCCCGCCTAAAAATTGCGGGAATAATATGCTTATATGAAATTCACCCACTACCTATCTGCGAGATCGTGATCCACCCATGAGACCACCGAGTAGACCGCGCATGATCTGCCGGCCAACCTGGCTTGCAACCGTACGGGCAACCTGCTTCACCATCGTTTCTGCCAGCCCCTGCCGCCGCCCTGTACCTAATAATAAGCCGCTGATTAGTCCTGGCTCCTCACTTTTCTTTTCTTCAATGGGTTGGGGATGAGTCATGGCTTTGGAAGGCTGGGGCGAAACAGACGCAGGTTCCGCCACTGGTGCTTTATCTGTCACTGGTGCTTTATCTGTCGGTGTGGCACGCTGATTGAGTTTTTCATAAGCCGACTCGCGATTGATAGGCGTATCGTATTTCATGCCGACTGGGCTACGCCCCCGGACTGTCGCGCGTTCATCGGGAGTGACAGCACCCATACGGCAACGCGGCGGGGCGATGGTTGTACGCTCAACCTTCATCGGCACGCCATTTTCCTGAAGGGTGGATACGAGTGCCTCGCCAACGGCCAGTTGGGAAATCACTTCGGCAACGTTAATTGCAGGATTGTTAGGAAAAGTCTCTGCCGCGGTACGCACTGCCTTTTGATCGCGCGGGGTATAGGCACGCAGGGCATGCTGAATCCGATTTCCCAACTGACCCAAAATTTCGTTGGGCACATCATCAGGAATCTGTGAACAAAAATAAACCCCCACCCCTTTGGAACGAATCAGGCGCACCACCTGCTCTACACGTTGGGAAAGTGCGGCAGGGGCATCATTAAATAACAAATGGGCTTCATCAAAGAAAAAAACCAGTTTGGGACGGTCGAGATCACCCACCTCAGGCAGGTTCTCAAACAACTCCGATAAAAGCCATAGCAAAAAACTGGAATACAGTCTCGGCTTGAGGATCAATTGGTCAGCCGCAAGAATATTGATGATGCCACGGCCGTTCAGATCGGTACGCATCAGATCGGAAAGTTCCAATGCCGGTTCCCCGAAAAATGCCTCCCCTCCTTCGCGTTCAAGCGATAAAATGCCACGCTGAATGGCTGCGACCGATTGCGCGCTTACTAAACCATACTCGGCGGATATTTCTTTTCGCTCGTTCCCGACAAACGCGAGCAAGGCACGCAGATCGTCAAGATCAAGCAGCAATAATCCGCGATCGTCCGCCAGTTTGAAGGCAATCTCCAACACGCCGGATTGAACATCGTTTAGCTCCAGAATACGCCCCAACAAGGTTGGCCCAATTTCGCTCACGGTTGCGCGTACAGGATGTCCCGATTTGCCAAATATGTCCCAAAATAGCACGGGGTTGGCCTCGTTAGTATACCCCGAAATTCCAAGCTGTTTGACCCGTTTCTCGATTTTCTCGTTCGTCACGCCAGCCATGGCTAAACCTGCAACATCCCCCTTTACATCCGCCATAAACACCGGGACACCCAGACGAGAGAACCCTTCCGCCAGCACCAAAAGCGATATGGTCTTTCCCGTGCCGGTGGCCCCGGCAATGAGGCCGTGACGATTTCCGTACTTCGCAAACAGATGAACGGGCTGCTCGCCCTGACCAACGAATATTTGATTCATATTACCTAACCTCATGTGAGCAATTACTGTTTGGAGTACCGTCGCCACCTAATCTGAAACGACACGAATCCCGCCACCTTCTTGATCAACAACCGGCATAGATTTGTTGCAATGCGGACACTTCACATAGACCAGATTATCAAAAAGACCGATACTGTAATGATTTACCAACAGATCAAATTCATGTTTGCAAGCGGGACAGGCCGCGACGTATCGCTTCGAGGCAAGCCGCGCTTCTAATTGCAGCACAGCCACTTTTTCTTGTAACGCAAAAATGACCGATTCTAAATGGTCAATGCGTCTTTCTAATCCGTCTTGCATAATTGCTCCAACGCCTCCAGATGAACCTCCGTGAGACTCCCAACAACCCAATCCGCCAACAAAATCAATATCTCTTTTGAATAGGAGTTGGTGACGGCCACCGACTTCATGCCAGCGGCTTTCGCCGCACCCACCCCGTGCACGGAGTCTTCGATTACAACACATTCACTTGGCATTATCAATGGCAGTTGTTCTGAATTGTTTGGTCGGTAGAGGGCATTTATTTTCGTGAGCGCGGTTAAGAAAGCCTCTGGATGCGGCTTTCCGTGCTTCACATCCTGCGCGCTGACAATAATCGGAAACGCGGAACGGATATTGGCTTGATCCAGCGCAAATTTAATCTCACCTCGAAAGGCTCCCGATGCAATCGCCAGAGGAACCTTCCCTTCTAATGCCTTGACCAATTCAAAAACGCCCGGATAAATATGGGTCTCTTGTTCAGCAAGCGTTTTGTAGATGGCCATCTTCGTGTGAATGAGCCTTTTAATCGTCGCTTTATCGGTCGGGCGATTGTTCTTCGCCATGACGATTTCAAAACAGCCCTTGTCGTCCATCGCGAGATAGGTCTTGTTGTATTCTGCTTCGGTGAACGAAATTCCCTCTTCGGCCAATACCATCTGAAACCCTTTTAGATGGTGTGGCTCGCTATTGATGATCACGCCATCGCAGTCAAAGATAACGGCTTTCAGCATGATCAATAATCCTCTAGCGTATCTTCCCCAAATATTTCTTTCATCTGCGCGTCTGTCAAAAAATGCTCGATTTTCTTGCAAAGCGCGTTAGCCGCATCCAGAGAATCCGTCAGAATGAGCGCCTCTGTAAAGGCCGCGGATGGCCCCAGTTTCGCGTCTGGACAGTGAAATTGCAACGTCTCAATTTGATTCACATCGGAGAACCGAACCCAAACAGCAGGCTTTGCTCTATCCGTTTCTAATTCTGCAAACTCAAAATAAAGCAGTCCAAATTCATGCAATAACGGGTCTTCATCGTCCGGCCGAGTTTGAATCGCATAAACAACATCTACTTTCATGGCCCAATTCTTAACATCAAAAAGAGGATAAAATCAAATCGGCTCGCAGCATTCTTAAATTGACTTTCCCATCGTCATTTGTATAAATTCACCATCGAGAAATGGAGCGGGTTATGAGTCAACCTTGGTTATTACAATACGATGCGGGCGTCCCAGAAACAATTGAACTCCCCAACACCCCACTTTTTCAGATTCTAACCGATACGGCGCGTTCCTATCCAAACCATGTGGCAACCCAATTTTATGGGAAGGAGACGACTTACGCACAGTTGGAAGCGTCCGTCAATCGGTTTGCCAATGCATTATTAACGCTCCACGTTAAAAAAGGCGACCGCGTGGCCATCATGCTGCCGAATGTTCCGCAATGCATTATTGCCTATTATGCGACACTCAAAATCGGCGCGATTGCGGTGATGACCAATCCCCTTTATGTCGAGCGGGAGTTAGAGGTTCAACTGGTGGATTCGGGGGCGGAGACCCTTGTCGCGCTTGATCTTTTCTATCCACGTATTGAAGCGATTATCAAGAAGACCCCGTTAAAACAGGTGATTGTGACAACGGTTCCGGATGCCCTTCCTTTTTTACTCGCCCTGCTTTATCCGATTAAGGCCATGAAAGAGGGCACGACTGTTAAATTGCCCAAGCAACATTTTTTATATGATATGAAATCGTTGATCAAAGACGCCTCATCGGATTTGACGCTCGTCGAGGTCTCATCGGATGATCTCGCGCTATTGCAATACACGGGGGGGACGACTGGAACGCCCAAGGGAGTCATGCTGACGCATCGCAATTTAATGGCCAACACGCTTCAGTGCCGCGCATGGATGCCGGATTTTAAAAATGGGGAAGAAGTATTTTTGGCCGTTGTTCCTTTTTTCCATGTCTATGGAATGTCGTCTTGTATGAACCTCGCTATTTTTCTGGGGGCACGAATGATTCTTCTGCCGCGATTTGCAACACGCGATGTCTTGGAGGCGATTCAAAAAACAAAGGCAACAATCTTTATGGGCGTTCAGGCGATGTATGTTGCGATCAATAATTTCCCGACCGTGAAGGATTATAATCTCTCATCTATTCGGGTCTGTCTGTCCGGTGCCGGGCCGCTTCATGTCGAGGTGCAAAAAAAGTTTGAATCATTAACTGGCGGAAAATTGGTTGAAGGGTATGGATTGTCGGAGGCTTCTCCTGTCACCCATGCCAACTTAATCTATGGGAAACGCAAAGAGGCTTGTATTGGTCTTCCGCTTCCGAGCACCGATGCTAAAATTGTTGATGTGGAGAGCGGGGAAAAGCGCATGGCCGTTGGTGATGTTGGGGAATTGATTGTGAGTGGGCCTCAAGTAATGCGAGGCTATTGGAATAAACCTGAAGACACGGATCATGTGATTAAAAACGGCTGGCTTCACACGGGGGATATGGCGCGGCAAGACGAAGAAGGCTTCTTTTTTATTGTGGATCGTAAAAAAGATATGATCAAGACCAAGGGGGAAAATGTGTATCCCCGCGAGGTCGAGGAGGTTTTGTATCGGCATCCGAAAGTAATGGATGCGGTTGTCGTCGGATTGCCGTTATCGGATAGTTTTGCCGGAGAAAAGATCAAGGCGTATATTGTTCTGAAAGAGGGTCAGACTGCGACTGCCAGCGAGATGATGGATTTTTGCAAAAATGATTTGGCGCGATTCAAAGTGCCGCAAGAGATTTCGTTTCGGGAATCGCTTCCCAAAACAATGATTGGTAAGGTGTTACGAAGGGTGTTGATTGAGGAAGAATTAGGGGGCACCTCTAAAAACCTACTGTGCGGCTAGATTACTGCGTTGCGCGGTGCTCGAAATCCTCATGTACATTACGTACACTCCGGTTCCTGTGCTCCGGGCGCCTTGTACTCTAGTCGCTCGTGACGGTTTTTAGAGGTGCCATTTAGGAAAGGGAAAATGAAAGAAATTGTGATTATTGATGGGGTGAGAACCCCGATTGGAAATATGGGCGGGGCACTAAAAGACATCACCAACCAAAAGATGGGAAGCCATCTGGTGCGCGAACTGATGAACCGAACAGGCGTGGATCCCGCCGAGGTGGACGAGGTGATCTTCGGATGTGTCGGCCAATATAGCGACGCGACCAACCTCGCCCGCGTGATTACATTGATGGCTGGATTACCGATGACCGTCCCCGCCTATACCGTGGCGCGCAATTGTGCCTCTGGTCTTCAAGCCGTTGTGAATGCTTGTCAGAATATTTATTCGGGCGATGCCGATCTACAAGTCGCGGGTGGCGTGGAAAATATGTCGTTGGCACCGTTTGTCTCGCGCGATATGCGATTTGGACATCGGCTCCGTCACACCACAATGATTGACACGATCTGGGAAGGGTTAACTGACGGCTTCTGCGGACAGGTCATGGGATATACGGCGGAGAATCTGGCGGAGGAGTTTAAAATCTCCCGCACAGAGCAAGACCAATATGCTGTTTTTAGTCATAAAAAAGCGTTTCGCGCGATTCGAGAAGGAAAGTTTAAGGACGAGATTGTTCCCATGCCGGTTCCAAAGATGGTCGCGGGAAAACCCGTCACGCCGGAACCGTTTGCGCAAGATGAAGGGCCAAACATTGCGTTAACCGAGCAGATGCTTTCGCTTTATCCGACGACCTTCAAGGAAGGCGGTACGGTCACGCCGGGGAACGCTTGTCCCATTAGCGATGGCGGCGCGGCATTGCTGATCATGTCGAAAGAAAAGGCACAATCGTTGGGGAAAGAGCCGTTAGGATATGTTCGCTCTTACGTCTCCGTTGGACTAGAGCCGTCTCGAATGGGGTTGGGCCCGGCTTTGGCCATTCCAAAGGCGCTGAAGAAGGCCGGGTTAGAATTATCCAACATTGATCTATTTGAAATTAACGAACCGTTTGCCGCGCAGTATCTTGCGGTGGAGCAGTCGCTTGGATTGTCACGGGATAAAGTCAATGTGAATGGTGGCGCTATTGCGTTAGGGCATCCGGTGGGAATGAGCGGGACGCGGCTGGTGATTACCATTTTGCGCGAGATGAAACGGCGGAATTTGTCGTTGGGTGTGGTCTCGCTTTGTGTCGGTGGAGGGATTGGCTCGGCAATGGTGTTGGAGCGCAAATAGGGGGCAGCGTGCCCCAGCGAGGAGTGACAGCTTCCCGTTGGTCGCTGTGAAAAGACAAATCCGCTTCATGTTGATATTTGTATGAGGCTGGGTTGTACCCCCTGTCATTAAAATAAGAAGGAGCGGCCCGTGTCACCAGAAGAACCTGTTTGTCTTTTTTGTAAAATTGTGAATAAAACCATCCCCAGTAAGTTGGAATATGAGGATGGGCTTTGCATTGCGTTTAACGATATCAATCCGCAGGCCCCCGGTCATCTTTTGGTGGTTCCCAAAAGACATATTAGTTCTCTCGCTGATGCCAAGGAAGAGGATAAAGCCTTGTTAGGACATCTGCTTTGGGTGGTCTCCATGCTTGGGGGCGAGAAACTCGGATTTCGCACTGTAATCAATACAGGCGCATTGGCTGGCCAAACTGTTTTCCATCTTCATATTCATCTGATGAGCGGCCGCCCCTTTTACTGGCCACCGGGGTGATCCACTCCAATCATTTCCAAGAGCCAATATCCTTTTCATCTCTCTTTGGTGTTTTTTTTTTGTGTGTGGTATCATTACAAAGTAGGAGGCTGGGATGAATATCACCAAAGAAAAAAATAGACGCTTTCCTGTCGCATGGCATCTCTTTGTCTTCTTGCTCCTGACACTGTCGCTTTTTGGCTGTCCAAAACCAACGCCCCCGAAAACCACACAGCTTGTTTTAAAATCGGTTAGTCTTACTCCCAACGGCCTTTATCTCGCATTAAACAAGCCACGCCCTTTTAAGCTCACGGGAACCCTAACCGATGATTCCACAACCATTCTGACCGCATCTGCCACGTGGAGTTCATCCGCTCCGTCCATTGCGACGGTCAGTCCATTGGGCGTGGTCAACACCCTAACAGTAGGTCAGACCGTTATTACCGCAAAGCACAACGACTCGTTTTCTTCAAGCACAACACTAACCGTTGCAACCGTCGCCGTAGAGGCCATTACAGTGACAGCAGAAAAACCGGACACGGTCGTTGGCGGAAAAAACCAATTCACGGCAATCGGAACATGGAGCGACGGAAAGATATCAGACATTACCCAGTCTGCGATATGGCGTGTCTCGAATTCCGCTGCCACCATTGGGACAACCGGATTGGCAACGGGCGTTTCTGCGGGATCCCCTACTGTCACAGCCCAATTTCATGGAATCGAAGGAACCATCAGTACGACAGTCAAAGCGGTTTCGTTGAATTCAATTATAATCACGCCTTTGAGAGCATTGCTTTTGCCCGGCCTCACCCAGCAGTTTACTGCAACGGGTGTGTTTAGTGACAAAATCAGCCGGAACTTATCGGCAGAAGAGGTTGTGTGGAGTTCATCTGATCCAACCATCGCAACGATTACCAACAAGGGAAAGGCAAGGGGGAGCCTTCCCAGCGGGAAAGTCACCATTGCCGCGACGGCGATCTCTTCGTTGGGGTCAAAAACGGGAAGTGCCATTTTGTCTGTTCTTCCCGGAAAGCTCGACTCAATTAATCTGATCCCGAAAAACCATTCTATCGCGAAAGAAACAAAGATGAAATATACAGCGATTGGCACCTTTGACACCGGCGCGTCAGAGGATATTACCGAGTTGGCCGATTGGAGCACTTCATCGGCTGGTATTGCCACAATTGACTCTACCGGGCTTGTGACTGCGGCGAATGTAACGGCCACAGCAACAACCACAATTACAGCCTCCTTTGGGCCGATTGGGACATCCACTACGGTCGTGAGTGCCTCTACGTCGCTGACTGTAAGGAATGTGACGCTTTCCGCGATCTTAGTCACGCCAGTTTCCGCTTTTGTGCCGATTGGCATCACCGAACAGTTTTTTGCAACAGGAATTTTTAGTGATGGGATTACACAAGATTTGGCCTATTCTGTTCAATGGAGCGCCGATTCAACTGTTGCAACGATTGATGCCACCGGGAGGGCCTTGGGCAAGAGAATAGGGACGGTCAATATCCGAGCCACGGCCGATTTTGGCGATAAAACAAGCGGTTCTACAGTGCTCACTGTATCAAACGCCACATTAAGTTCGATTCAAATCGAGCCGCAAAACTGGATCATGGCCGTTGAGTCTGTCTTGCAATTTAAGGCCATCGGGACTTTTTCAAACGGAACGACAAAAGATTTAACGGAATCGGCCGTATGGTCTGTTTCGGAAGGAGACGATATTGCCTCTATCTCAAAAGGGGGGCTTGTCTATGGACTAAAGAGTGGAACCGCAGAAATTCGTGCCGCGTTTGAGTCTGCGTCTGTTCAAACACGACTGGACGTCAGGACACTCACACTAGATCGCATTGAGATTACAACAACAGATAAAACGCCGACGATTCCGGTCGGCATCTCCAGACAATATGTAGCGAAGGGTATCTATGGCGATCTAGTTCAGGATATTAGTGCAAGCGTCAGCTGGAATTCATCTGAACCGGCACGCGCAACGGTCAACCAAAGTGGATTGGCCACTGGGAAGAACGAGGGGGAGACCTATATTAGAGCAACGCTTGACACCACTCGGGGGCCGGTCACTGGAACAACTACGCTAAAGGTGAACAATGCAAAGTTACAGACTGTTACAGTGTCTCCCCAAAGCAAATCAGTGGGACAGGGCGCAAAAGTACAGTACAAGGCAGAAGCGAATTACTCCGAGGAAATCGTTAATCCCGTTAATACCGTTAATACCGTTTTTGATGTAACCGCATACGCAATTTGGTCTGTTACAGACGGGACAATAGCAATCATCAATCAGGGCGGGCTTCTGACGACAATAAAACAAGGAACGACAACCGTTAGCGCGACATTCCAATCCACCAGCGCGATTACAGGATTAACCGTGACGGCGGCGGTCATTGACCATATTCTTATTACCCCGTCTAATCCAAAGGTTCCTCAAGGGGATACACAATCTTTTACAGCCATAGGCGTTTTTACCGATAACGATGAACAAGACTTGACCACCGCTGTGAGTTGGGAAAGCGACAAAATCTTTGTTGCAACGATCAGTAACGATGCGGGAAGTCAGGGGCTTGCAACAACCTTTTCCACCAGTGGCACCTCGGAGATTCGCGCATGGTATGGCACATCAACCGGAACCACGACACTCACGGTGGCAGCCGCAGTGCCTAAGGATTTGGCTCTCGGAAAGAAACACAGCTGCACGCTGATGACCAATGGAGAAATGAAATGTTGGGGACAAAATACCTTCGGACAATTGGGAAATGGTTCGATCAAAAATATCTCCACTCCCGAGGATGTTAATAGTATCGGGCAGGCGATCAATATGACTGCCGGGGGGGCGCATACCTGTGCCACCTTCAAAAATGGGACTGTGCGTTGTTGGGGTAATAATGCGTACGGCCAAATCGGAGACGGAACAAACAACAGATCCCTGTTGCCCATACCGGTGAAAGATCTTTTGGGCACTGTTTCTGTAACGGCAGGGGAATCACATACCTGTGCACGTTTACAAAGCGGCGTCATCAAGTGCTGGGGAGATAACCAATTCGGTCAGTTGGGAAACGGCAGCACAAGTGCCTCTTCAACGATTCCTGTCTCCACGCATAATTCTGTTTGGCCCTCGGATGCGATTGATGCTGGAGATTTTCATACCTGCGCACTTCGTCCAAACGGAAACGTATTTTGTTGGGGGGATAATCGTTTTGGGCAGTTGGGAAATAATAGTACAGCCACTTCGACAACACCAGTAATGGTCCCGTCTTTTGCCGCAAAATCAATTTCTGCAGGGGGTGGGCATACCTGTGCAATTCGTTCACTTGATAACAGTGTCGCCTGCTGGGGGAATAACAGCTCCGGGCAGTTGGGAAATAATACGACTGCCACTTCAACGGCACCGGTATTTCCGGGGGGATTGCCTGCAATCGCCGTTTCCGCCGGGGGGGCGCATACCTGTGCCCTTCTTACAAATGACACTGTTTCGTGTTGGGGAGACAATCGTTCTGGGCAGTTAGGATTGGGAAATAGTACGAGTACAATCATCCGTTCTCTCGTTCCTGTTTCTGTTGATCTGGGGGTCGATAAAGCGAAATCAATCTTGACAGGCGGGTTGCATACTTGCGTGCAATTGATCGGCGGCAACATGAAGTGCTGGGGAGACAACAATTCCGGGCAGATTGGAAACGGGCAGCGGGCCATTTCATCCACACCGATTCTTGTGCCTGAAATCAGTTCGGCAACTTCGGTTACAGCAGGCGGCAACTTTACCTGTTTTAATACGAGTGGGGGCACGAGTACGATAAAGTGTATGGGATCCAATGAGGACGGGCAGCTGGGGAATGCGACAATGGAAAACTCTCCTGTTCCGTCCGATGTCTTTGGAATAACCGGCGCCGAGAGCGTGTCGGCAGGGCATTCCCACGCTTGTGCAAGAAACGCATCTTCTATCCAATGTTGGGGGGACAACAACAATGGTCAACTTGGGAATGAAACAAGAACAGCATCAATTATCCCCGTAGTTGTTCAAGGGAATTTAAATGCCATAGCCGTCTTGGCAGGCACGAGTTATAACTGTGCGTTAGAAAATGGCCCGAACAATGTAAAATGCTGGGGTTACGGAAACAACGGACAAATGGGAAATGGCACAAGGAATGACAATGCGCTACCAGGTCTTGTAGCGAATACCATGACCGCTTCAACGCTTGCAGTTGGGGACTCTCATGCCTGTGTTATCTTGAGTGGTGGGACGGTTTACTGCTGGGGAGAGAATAGTTACGGACAGGCAGGAACAAGTGCTGAAACCAATTGGGTGCTAACCCCCTCTCCAGTCACTATACCTAGTGGAGCGATTGCCATTGCTGCAGGGGAAGATCACACTTGCGCAATTAGTAATACCCGTGAGGTCTATTGCTGGGGGAATAACAACATGGGACAACTTGGGGTTAATCCATTCGATCTCGAATCTCCTGATACGACTACGACATCGAGCCTTCCACTCCATGTTGTAGGCATTTTTGCATCAGCGATTACGGCGGGGGACCGCTATACCTGTGCCATTATAAATGTGAATAACCATGTCTATTGTTGGGGATTCAATGATGTTGGACAATTGGGAATAGGAAGAGACGATCTCTTCGAGTCAACACCTGCACTCGTTCCTCAATCAAGGGAGAACACACCAACCCCTTTAACCGTTTCTTCAATTGACGCCGGGGTTGATCACGTTTGTGCCATGCTGCAAAATCCAGTTGGGCAAGTAAAATGCTGGGGAAATAACAGCACCGGACAGATTGGAACCGGTTTGGTTTTGATTGCGCCGCTACCGGTTGACGTCAAATTTTAGAGGGGCATTATCAGCTGACACTGAGGTAGAACGATTGATGTTTAATCGCAATTTGGTGCCAGGGATCGCCATCTATATCGGGGGAGAACGGACGCCGTTTCCCGGCATACGTTTGTAACGCGGCCTGCATTGCCATTACATCGTTTGGTTTTGCATAATAAACATTTTGTTTTGTGTCGTAGCCGCATGGGTTCAAAGAGGTGGTGATGACAAACGTCCCTTGCAAGATCGCCGCGTGAAGCGACGTATTCCACTCTCCCCCTCCAATTTTAAATGGCAAAACAACGGCATCAGCAATGCTTAGCAATGCAGCAATATCGTTGTTCGATAGAAACCCTTTCACGGATGCTTTCCCTTGCCACGTTGTTGTGGCGGCCAGTCGTAAAACCTTCTGACAATAGGGATCTTCTTGAGTCATTCCCCCTGCGATGACAATCTGGTCTGTTGTTGGATTTGCAATTTCAAATAGTTGTTCAACGCCTTTATGTTCATAGACAAAACCAAAGAAAATAACTAATCGTTTTTGTTCCATTAAGTAGGTTCTTCTTAAGCGATGGGTTTCCTCTTGATTTAAAACAACATTAGGAATAGTCGATGCGTTCTCTATCTGCACCGTTTTTTTTCCCCAGAGAGACCACTGTAAAAAAGAGGAGAGATTTTCCCTGTATTGTGGACGGACAAAGATGATCCCCCCTGGAACAATCGTTTTGAGAAAAAGTTGGGGGATATGTTTTTTACGATAAAATTCATGCCATGTCTGGACAACTGTTTTCCCCATACAAAAAGCGAGAAGCGGAATAAACCAAGACAATAGCCCGCGCTGATATCCTTGCGTGGGATACTGTATATGGACAATATCGGGGGTCCATTCTCGAATGACCTTTATGACTTTTCCGATCTCTGATAAACGCCATTTGGGGATGAGCGGAAAAAGATCGAATGTTTCGTGTGAGGCCGGATGCGCTGACGAGCAGTTTGTCAAAACCGCTATTTTTATTTCGGGAAGGGAATCCAGTGCCTTGGCCAGATTAAAAGAGTAATCCCCTACCCCGCATTGATCGGGAGGAAACGACCCGGTGATCAATAGAACCCTCATTTTTCCGCAGTGGACGTTGTTCCGCCCACAGCGGACGCTCCACTCACCGATTTTTCAAGCACTAACCATCCAAAGGTATATTTTTGTCCACCCCAATGAATGACCTTATCTGCTGCGGTATTGTTTATCTTTCCAACCGGTAAGAACCCATATTCAGAAGCCTCCTGAACAAAGTCGTTCACGTCTCTCTCAGAAAAGATTCTCCAATCCATTCCAAATAATTTTATTGTGCTGGTATCAATCTTCTCAGGCCAGTAATCAAAGGAGGCAATAAAAAATCCACCCGGCATGAGTAATCGTGACAGCTCTTTTAAGAGCGCATCGGAGCAAAATCCATGTTCAATGACTGAAATGGCCGTAACCGCACGGAAGGAGGCCTCTTGAAATGGTGTTTTCATAAAGTCAGATATTTCATACCGGATCTGGTCTGAATAGGGCATTTTGGATAAATCAGGATTCATATCTACGCCGGAGAGTTTCTGATATCCCAATTGATGCAGTACTCCCAGTATTTCAGATGCAAAGCAACCGATATCGAGTATCGGTTCATTCTTTTTTACATGTTGTTCAAGAAATGTGACACTAGAAAGGAGATCCCAACTTTTAATGTAATCGCCGACACCAACACCCTCTACGAGGCCTAGGCGACGCATGAAAGCGCGGATTGGAGAGTCAATAGCCGAAACCCCTTTTCTAACTAATTCAGAACGCGCGTTTTTTATTTGTGTTTTATTTTGTAATATCTCCATTGTGCAACCTCATGATCATTTTTATTTGGAATGCCGACTTCAACATTAAAATTTGGATTTGACCTATGAAACAAGATCAGGTTACTTTATAACCAAGAACCCGTTTTAATGCAAGCATCGTAGGCCAATCAGGAAGCCCTTTGAAAAATTACCTTGTCAGTAAATTGCCCCGCCGTTTTAGAGAAATGCATCCGAATCACCAGCGTATTGCGTGGGGGATGTTGCTGCTCGGCATGCTCACCATTACTGCCAAGGCGATGGTTGCCCTCAAAGAGATGACGATTGCGTGGCGTTATGGGGTTAGTAGTGAGGTAGATGCCTACTTTTTGGCCATGACCATGACGACATGGCTTCCTATGGTACTTTGTTCGACAGGAGTCGTTGTGCTCGTCCCACGGCTCATGGCAATGAACAATCCTTCGGAACGATCCCGTTTTATTTCAGAGTTAAATGGCAGAATAATCATTTTGGGAATGGCCATGGTGATCTTATCCGTATTTTTGGGATGGGCACATGGCTTGACGACAAGCGGACTTTCAACGGGCATACAGGAACGGGTGCGCTTGATCACATGGCAACTATCCCCCTTGGCGATGCTCACGCTGTTCTCCGGCATTTTATCTATTCGCTTACAGGCCCGGGAGCAATTTGGTTATGCTCTGATGGAGGCCGTGCCTGCGTTTTGTATTGTCGCCTTTATTTTATTCACGCCTGACGACATCAATCTGTGGCCCCTGATCTCTGGAACCCTTTTTGGCGCGGTGGCGCAAGCCCTCTGGCTTGGCTTTCTGACCCATCGCGCTGATGACGGATTGGGCCGGATTGCTATCACGCACGATTCGCCATGCTGGCGTGGTTTTTACGGTGGACTCGGCTTGATGGCACTTGGACAATTGATTGCGGCACTTTCTATTCCGATTGATCAAATTTTTGCCGCTCAAATGGGTGACGGAGCCATTGCAATGCTGGGGTATACCAACCGGATCATTGCCTTTGCCATTGGAATTGGGACACTCATCATCGGCCGCGTGCTACTCCCTGTCTTGTCGGAGGTCGCAGCAAGCGGAGAATACGACTTGGGACGAACTCAAGCCATGAAATGGTCTGGGTTGATGTTTGTCATTTGGAGTGGTGTTGCCTTGGTGGGCTGGTTACTGGCCCCTTGGGGGGTCAGACTCCTTTTTGAACGGGGTGCGTTTACTGCAGAAAATACGGCGGCAATCAGTTTGTTGCTCCGTTTTGGACTGTTACAGTTGCCATTTTATTGTGCAGGCGTTGTGTTGGTGCAATGGCTGGCTGCATTAGGCCGATACAAAGAATTGCTGATGATCACGATTGGGGTACTTTGTGCCAAAGTGGGACTAAATGTCTTGCTGGTTGACGCTTATGCCCTTGTAGGAATCATGCTGTCAACGAGCGGTTCCGCCTTTGTTTTGTTGGCTTTATCCGTTTTTTATGTAAAAGCAAACAGGGAAAGTGCCATCAAATAATTTCAATTTCTGGAAAGGGGAAGATCATTCGGCCCCCGTTTGATAAAAACTCCTTTTCCCGACGGACAATCCCATCTTTGAAGTGCCAGGGTAAGACGAGGAAATAATCAGGCTTCATCGCTCGGGCCTCTTTTTCCGAAATAATTGGGATATGCGTTCCGGGCGTAAAGCAGCCGAATTTATCAGGATTGACCTCCGCGACCGCGGGAATATCCTTTGCCGTGAATCCACAAAATTGCAGGACCACATTTCCTTTCGTAGAGGCACCATAGCAGATAATTTTCTTTCCATCAGCATTGAGCCCATGAATCAGTCGAGTCAGGTCGTCTTTGTGCCGAAAAATACGTTCCTCAAAATGGCGGTAGGGAGCAGGGGTGTTTAATCCCATTCTCTCTTCTTGCATCAGCAGCCAGTCAATCACTGCACGATTTTGCTTGATCTGCCGATTACCGACCTTTGCGACGGTGACCGCGAAACTACCTCCATTGACGGCGTTCATGATGACATCTACGACTTTTAACCCCGCTTGTTCCATGATTTTTGTAATCACACCCAGCGAATAATATTCCAAGTGTTCGTGACAGATGGTGTCGTAAGCGTTGAGGCGTAACATGGAGGGCATATAACTTTGCTCAAAATGCCAGATGCCGTCGTCCGCCAAAATAGATTCAACCTGTTTGGCAAAGGCAACCGGCGCATCGAGATCATAAAACATCGCAATAGAGGTCACAATTTTTGCCGGACTTTTTTCCGCTTTTCGATAAGCATCGGATGAAAAAAAGTCGGGGATCAGTGTAATCTCATCCGTGTAATACTGCTGAAACTTTTTCCCGGTGGGGTCAATCCCAATTCTCCGAATGCCTTTTGCTGAATAGGCCTTAAGCGTCGTGGCATCGTTACTGCCAATGTCCAAAACCACATCATTGGGGTTTAACGTGACCACCCGTTCCAGCGTCCGCACCTTCTCTGTTAAGTGATCTACCATGGATTGGTTTAGCCCAGAGCGATACCCATAGTTTTCGCCATACATTTCATCTGGCGCGTAAGCGTGCTTTAGTTGAAGGAGGCCGCTGTCAGGGCACCAGACCAATTCAAGTGGGCCTTGCGTAATCGGATCCGTCGTGCTCTTTGGGAAGACACCGGTGAGTGTCTGAATGCCTAAATTGACAACAGAGACGAGACGGCTGCTTTGGCTGACGCGACATGCATTAATTTCACGATAGTTATTCATGGACGATTCCTTTAGTGAAGATGGATATTATCAAGAACCTCATTTTTTCTCTACCCTTTAACGAGAACATCCCCTGTTTTATGAAACGCCCTGATAATGCTTCTGGCAATGGGCTTTGCTATTTTGAGAATGGGTCTTGCCATTTTAAGAAGGACGAGCGGGGTAAACTGGTAGAGTAATTTATAAGTCCGGTTTAAAAGAGAAGGGTCCGCGTAGTGTTTCTGAACCAGACTATTTAATAGTTCTAAATCTTTTTTGAGTCCCTTTTCTTGGCATTCCAGCTTGGGATTTAAGAATTTATAAAATTGCACTTCGTTACGCAAAGCGCGCCGAATATGAAATGCCTCCTCGCTTTTTGCTCCAAAAAAAGTATTGGCGATTTGATGATACCCATCAATGACAATTCGCAGGCGATTTGCCATGCCATGAGATAAAAAGGAATCGTTATCTCCGCGCTTGTAAAGCAAAGAATCCGGGAGATATTTTACGCGAAGGCCATGAGGGATCATACAAAGGAGCCTTGCGGCATGGGCGAAACAACCCCCATAAAAAGAGGGATCAGGCGCCACTGCATCCCATCTTGATTTTTTAAATATGAGTGAGCCGCAAAAACTAAAAAAGGCCGTGGTGGTCTGTGCTATTTGAAAATAACGGAGCCTTTCTTCGGCATTGCTCAAATCAAATATTTTCTCTTCATTGAGCGCACAGACCGGATGATTGGAAAAGGGCTTCATCGCAAGCGTGCATAGCGTGAGCCCGCATAAATAAAGATCACATTCTGATTGAATTTCGTGGAGTATTTTTGAAATGGCATTGGGTTTCATGAGATCATCCGCGCTAAATAACCAGCAATATTTTCCTTCTGCGATCTCCACCGTTTTGGCCATGTCCTTGTCAATTCCGCCCCGCTGGTCGCAACGATTGTAATGAATCTGCGGAAAGGTCTGCTGGAGTTTTCGAACGATCTCTTGTGTCTCATCTGTGGAGGCGCCATCTACAATGACAACTTCAACCGCTTCTGTGATTTGGCAAAGAATACTTTGAAGGGTCTCTTCAATATATTTCCCAAAGTTGTATGTCGGAATACAAATAGAAAGATTGACTTTGCCCACGAATGACCAAACACCCCTTACAGGTTCGTTTCCTCATGTCAAAACAAATGAGTGCATTGATATTAGGATGAGACATGCGCCTGACGGGACTTGAACCCATAACCTACGGCTTCGGAGGCCGGCGCTCTATCCAGTTGAGCTACAGACGCAAAAAGTTCCAACTTTAAAAATTGGCGGAGAGAGGGGGATTTGAACCCCCGAGACAGATTTTGGCCGTCTACACGATTTCCAGTCGTGCTCCTTCAGCCGCTCGGACATCTCTCCTTTTTTTATCTCTTGAAAAACGCGGTCATGCTATCACACCTTCTAGGGCAATGCATAGACATTTTGAAATTGAACATTTATAATGCCCCGTCTTCACAAGAAAATGTCTTACAAGCAGATTAAGATTCTGTATGATAAACTCATTTTGGGAGGGTAACAATGCGCTTTGTTAAATTTTCCATCCGCAGCGGACGTTCCGCTTTATTTCTGATGGCCGGGATCATTACTTTTTTCGTGCCCGCAAATCTTTTTGCAATTACGTTTCAATTTGACCGCACGGTCCCGGGGGTCAAAGAATTTGTTGAGTCGTATATCCAATTTTCTGTACAAGGAACCCCGATCGCATCGGTGCTCCCACCTGTCTTTTACATGGTAACGCCCAGAAGCGAGCGGGAGGCGCTGGTGGTCGCTAAGGTCAAAAATCTTCAGAAAGATAAAGCGATCAATGCGCTGCTTGCGGGTTTGGTGGGTGGCGTTCCTCAACAGATGAAAGGGCCGAAAGGGAAAACGGTTTTTTATCATCCGGCCCCGCAGAACGCGAAATTGTCTGCCTACTTAAAATGGGACAATTGGCTTTTTCTGTCTGGAAACCCCGATGCGCTGATCCATCTTTTAAAAACGGTCAAGACCCCGGACGAGTGGGTGACCCCCAACAAGGCCTTTTTATCGGATGGTCTTTTGAAAAACGCAGGGGTTCGCTTTTGGGCTGATAATACAAAGGGAGATTTAACAGCTCTGATGCGTGAGAATCAACAAAGAAGTATCATCCCAATGATTAAAGAGCCAGATCAAATTAAACGGCTTTCGGGGGTGTTTCGTCTGGGGCCACAGAAAAAGATTGCCGCACAGGCGACGGCCATTCCCGTGAATCTGCAATATCGTGCGCCCCTTAAAAAAGAGTTGGAGACCTCATTGGAAACTTCTCGGCGTTTATTGGAACTCTTCAAGGTTCCGTCAAGCGGCAGTGTTAAAGAAAAAGGAAACACGTTGGCGATTCAACTTTCCATAGACGACTATCATTTTGGTCAGCCGGGTTTGTTTAAGCGGGCGCAGGCCCCGGCCTCGCCCAAAATGCTCTAATGCAATCGCTCATTTTATGATAAAGCCTCAAAAATTGGAAACCGATTCCCCAACAAAAATTTCGCTTCCGTTTGGGGAAACGAGAATGGTGCTTCATTCTTGCTGTGCCCCTTGTGCGGGCGAGATTATGAACGCATTGTCCGCGTCGGGCATTTCGTATGTCATTTTTTTCTATAATCCCAACATTCACCCGCTGACCGAATATGAGCAACGAAAAGAAGAAAATATTCGCTATGCGGAAAAGCTGGGGGTTCCCTTTGTGGATGCTGACTATGATGCCCCGAATTGGTTTGCCCGTGTGAAGGGATTTGAAAACGAGCCGGAGCGGGGAAAACGCTGTACACTTTGCTTTGATTATCGTTTTGACCGAACGGCTCTTTATGCGCATGAGCAGGGATATCGCATTTTTTCCAGTACATTGGGCATCTCTCGATGGAAAGATATGGATCAGATCAACGACTCCGGCGTGCGTGCTGCCAGCCGTTATTCTGATATGGCTTACCTCACTTTTAATTGGCGTAAAGGCGGCGGCTCTCAACGCATGATTGAAGTTTCAAAGCAGGAGCATTTTTATCAACAAGAGTATTGCGGCTGCATTTATAGCCTGCGAGATACCAATCGTTTTCGTATTACGCAGGGAAGGGATCCCATTCAACGCGGCGTTAAGTATTACGGATTGTAGGGGCGACGCGCGCGTCGCCCTATTTTAATAAAACAGGAGGTTCGTCAATGAATGACATCGAGAAGTCGTTTACGATTGGAATGATTGGGCTTGGATATGTTGGGCTTCCGCTTGCCGTCGAGTTTGGCAAGAAATTCAAAACAATTGGGCTTGATATTAACGAGACGCGGGTTCGTGAATTAAAAGAGGGCGTGGATGTCACGCTAGAGGTCACCCCGGAAACGCTAAAAGAAGCAAAGCATCTGACCTATACCTCCAAACTGGAAGGATTGCGATCCTGCAATTTTTTTATTATTACGGTGCCAACGCCCATTGACGTTTATAAAAGGCCGGAGCTTTCCGCGATCATCGGGGCGACAGAGTCGGTTGGAACGATTCTTAAAAAAGGGGATATTGTCGTTTATGAGTCTACCGTTTATCCTGGATTGACAGAGGAATTGTGCGTTCCGATTCTGGAGAAAAAATCGGAGCTGAAGTTTAATCTGGATTTTTTTGTAGGTTATTCCCCCGAACGCATTAATCCCGGAGATAAAGAACATACGGTCACAAAAATCTTAAAGATTGTTTCCGGGTCAACCCCTGAAACATTAGAAAAAGTCGCCGCTGTTTATGGGAAGATCATTACGGCGGGACTGCATCGTGCGGAGACGATTCGCGTGGCCGAGGCGGCCAAGGTGATTGAAAATACGCAGCGTGATGTGAATATTGCCTTGATTAACGAACTAACACTTCTTTTTAATCGGCTGGGAATTGATACGGATGATGTATTAAGGGCCGCAAGAACAAAATGGAACTTTCTGCCTTTTTCCCCGGGTCTGGTCGGCGGGCATTGTATCGGCGTTGATCCTTATTATCTGACGCATAAGGCGCAAGAGGTGGGTTTTCATACCGATGTCATTCTCGCGGGACGGCGGATCAATGATAGTATGGGAAGCCATGTTGCTTCAGAGGTCATTAAGTTGATGACGCAAAAAAAGATTCAAGTCGTGGACAGCCATATTCTTATTTTGGGATTGACGTTTAAGGAAAATTGTCCCGACATTCGAAATACCCGCGTGGTGGATATTGTGCATGAGTTGCAACAATACAATACCCATGTGGATATTTATGATCCATGGGCCAGTAAAGAAGATGTTGAGAAAGAGTATAAAATAACGCTGACGCCCAAGCCCTCCGACAACGGTTATGATGCGGTTATTTTAGCCGTGGCCCATAATCAGTTTGCGAAGTGGACCCGTGAATATCTCTATAGCATTGCAAAAATAGAATCGGTGATCTACGACGTGAAGCATTTGTGGAATCGGGAGTGGGTAGACGGCAGGCTGTAGGGTTGCCCTTTTTGTTTTGTTTCTGTAGGGGCGAGGTGCCCTCGCCCTGAAAACGAATTCAAGAAAATAGGAAATACGTTCATGAATATGTTGGTGACCGGCGCGGCTGGATTTATTGGATCCCATTTATCCACGCGGCTTTTAGCAGAAGGGCACCGTGTTGTTGGTCTGGATAATCTGAATGACTATTACGATGTGCAGCTAAAACTTGATCGCGTTAGCCGGCTGAAGGACAATACGCGTTTTGGGTTTGTTCAACTGGATATCGCAAATAAAGAAGGGGTTGCCGCGCTTTTTTCGTCGTCGTCGTTTGACCGTGTTTATCATTTGGCGGCGCAGGCGGGGGTGCGATATAGTCTGACGAATCCGCATGTTTATATCGAAAGCAATCTCCTCGGATTTCTGAATATTCTGGAGGGCTGCCGCCATCATACAATTTCTCACTTAATTTATGCCTCTTCGAGTTCCGTTTATGGGGGCAATACCAAGATGCCTTTTGCAACGCACGATCCGGCAGATCATCCGCTTTCGCTTTATGGCGCGACGAAGAAGGCCAATGAGTTGATGGCGCATTCTTATTCTCACCTTTACAACATTCCAACGACGGGGCTACGATTTTTTACTGTTTATGGCCCATGGGGTCGGCCGGATATGGCGCTTTTTTTGTTTGCCAAGGCGATTGTTGAACAAAAGCCGATTGACGTTTTTAACTTTGGAGAGATGGAGCGCGATTTTACATATATAGACGATATTGTCGAGGGGATTGTTCGCGTGGGGGAAAACATTCCGACTCGTGCGATTTCTCCTGTGGATCGCGTTTTAGACCCTTCTCAAAGTTTCGCGCCGTATCGGGTTTTTAACATTGGGAATCACAATCCCATTTCGATCTTGGCACTGTTAGACCTGTTAGAAAAAGAAATGGGGAAAAAGACCGAAAGACGGATGCTTCCGATGCAGCCGGGCGATGTGCCGAAGACTTTTGCCAATGTGGATGATCTGGCTTTGGTGACCGGATTTGTTCCGAAGATTTCGATTGAAGAAGGGGTTAGGCGATTTGTTGCGTGGTACAAAGCCTATTATGGGCACGTCTAAAAACCGATAAAACTTCGTAGGGGCACGTTGCAACGTGCCCTTGCTGCTCGGATTGAGGGCATGTGCAACATGCCCCTACAATCATAAGTAGGATTGATTTCGGAAGGCGACGACTGTTAAGATTCCAGCCCTGAAGTCAGATCAGTTTTAGCAACCTAAATATTATTTCAAGGGAGATTCTATGGATAAAGAAAAGCGTCAATATGTGAATTACTGGTTTTTGAAGGTGGATCCAGCATGGAGAAGACTTCCTGCCGCAGAACGAGAATCAGGAAAGTTGGAGTTTGACTCCGTCTGCAATGAGTTCTCATCAAAGGTAATGCTCATCCCCTATTCCACCGTCGGTATTCGCGCGGAAGTAGACCTGATGTTTTGGCGAATCGGTTATGAATTAGAGGCGATCCAAGAAATGACGACTCGACTCCTTTCTACCGGTCTGGGGAAATATATCAATATTGCCTACTCCTATCTTGCCATGACGAAACGCTCTACCTATGTGGATAAACATGAGCATGAAGGCCAAGAATCCCGGCGGCTCACGATCGTACCTGGAGAATCCAAATATTTATTTATCTATCCGTTTTGGAAGACCCGCGATTGGTATTTGTTGCCGAAGGCTGCCCGACAGGAAATGATGGATAAACATATTGCCATCGGTCATAAATATCCAACGGTCAAAATCAATACCAGCTACTCGTTTGGTTTGGACGACTCGGAATTTGTTGTCGCGTTTGAAAGCGATCATCCCGCCGACTTTTTAGACTTGGTGATGGAGTTGAGAGAAACAGAGGGATCAAAGTATACCCTGCGCGATACCCCCATTTTTACCTGTGTCCGCAAAAACCTAAAAGACGCCCTCAACGACTTGGGTGGCTGACTTCTCGCGGAGGGCGGATTGTCACTCCCCGCAGGGCACGCTGCCCCGTTGGTCGTGATTAGGATTACCTCTCCCTCCCTCCCCTTCAAGGGGAGGTTAGGTGGGGATGGGTTCTCTAAAATTCATTTAATCTTATTCCCCCTTAAAAAAGGGGGCAGGGGGTTGTTACTTGGAAGAAAACGTTATCATATTAGGCTCTGGCCCCGCCGGTCTCACTGCGGCCATCTACGCCGCACGCGCGAATCTAAAACCCATTCTCATTGAAGGCACATCCGCCGGCGGTCAGCTCATGATTACGACCGATGTTGAAAATTATCCCGCGTTTCCAACCGGCATTCAAGGGCCGCAACTGATTTTTGAAATTAAAAAACAAGCAGAACGATTCGGCACCCGATTTATAACCGGTGATGTCACCGATGTTGATTTATCAAATCGTCCTTTTAAAGTGGTAATCGAGGATGAACAAACCCTTTTTGCAAAATCGCTGATCATTGCCTCTGGCGCACGCGCCAAACTTTTGGGATTGGAATCAGAAAGTCGTCTAATGGGTCATGGCGTTTCCGCTTGCGCAACCTGTGACGGATTTTTCTTTAGAAATAAAGAGGTCTTTGTTGTGGGCGGTGGCGATACCGCTTTGGAAGAGGCCACTTTCCTAACCCGATTTGCCAATACCGTTACGCTGATTCATCGGCGAGAACAGTTGCGTGCATCTAAAATTATGCAAGACCGCGCGTTGCAAAATCCAAAAATGAAATTTATATGGAATACCGAAGTGGTTGAAATCTTAGAGAGAGAAGGGGCGACGGGGTGCGTTGGCGCATTGGATTTGAGAAATCTAAAAACAGGGCAATTGTCTCGTGTCGCCGCAGACGGTATTTTTATCGCGATAGGTCATGAGCCCAACACCGCGCTTTTTCAAGGCAAATTAAACTTGGATGAACGCGGTTACATTCTGACCGAATCTAAAAACACAAAGACCAATGTTCATGGGGTATTTGCAGCAGGAGATGTGCAAGACCCAGCCTATCGTCAAGCCATTACGGCAGCAGGTACCGGTTGCATGGCCGCCATTGATGCAGAACGATTTTTGGAGGCGGAGGAGGCACCGGCCCATCACCATGAATAATTTTCTCATCATCGCTGCAAGCGAAAGTAACGCGAATCTTTATTACGCCAGCGGATTCCTCGCGCCCGATTCCTTTATCTACCTCAAATCAAACGGGAAATCCTTCCTCCTGATGAGCGATCTGGAAGTAGACCGCGCACGATTGCAATCCAAAGTGGATCACGTTCTTTCCTATTCCGACTACGAAGAAAAGGCCAAACAACTCGCAGGGGTCGCACCCCAGAAAGAAAGACCAACCGCAACCGACGTGATTTCTGTTCTCCTTAAAGAACGCGCCATTTCCGAACTGATGGTCCCAGCCAATTTCCCGCTGGAATCCGGCGATGCCCTTCGCGCATTGGGCTATAAACTCACCATCAAACGAGAACCCTTTTTTGAAGAACGCGCCATTAAAACAACCGTAGAAGTCGCGGCCATTCGGAAAACACAAATTGCAGTAGAAGAAGCAGTGGACGATTTGTTTGACTTGCTCCGCGCCGCAGAAATTAAAGACGGCTTTATTTGCCATGAGGGACAGTCGCTCACATCCGAATCGCTGCGACAACGACTCCATCTGAATCTGATGGGCAAAGGATGTCTGGCCGAGCATTCAATTATTGCCTGCGGGGCCGATGCCTGCGATCCCCACCAAATCGGCAAGGGGCCACTTCGCGCCAATGAGGCCATTGTCTTTGATATCTTTCCCCGCTCGATTGAGACGCGCTACTTCGCCGATATGAGCCGAACGGTCGTTAAAGGGGTTGCATCGGATCGTCTCAAAAAAATGTATGATACGGTTTTAGAAGGGCAGGAGTTTGGGATTTCGCGCGTAAAAGCGGGAGTCAACAGCAAGATGATCCACGAAGAAATTGTTGCGCTTTTTGAGGTGAACGGATATAAGACAGGCCGCGTGGATGGCCGCATGCAAGGATTTTTCCATGGAACGGGACATGGCGTCGGCCTTGATATTCATGAATCGCCGGGCATTAGTTTGCGGGAGTGTATTCTAAAAAAAGGAGAGGTCGTTACCGTGGAGCCGGGGCTTTATTACCCGGATATCGGCGGCGTTCGGATTGAAGATATGGTGCTCGTTGAAGAAAATGGTTGTACCAATCTGACAACCTATCCAAAATTTCTGGAGATTGCGTAAGGGCGGGTTTCAAACCCGCCTCTACAATAAATACAAAATGGAACGCACATTAAAATGAAAAATCAATCTATAAAAGACATCGTTCACAAACTGCTTGTTGCAATCGGAGAAGACCCCACGCGCGAAGGGCTTTTAGGAACACCCGATCGCGTGGAGCGGTCTTTGCAATTTCTCACACAGGGATATCATCAAGATATAGATACCGTTTTGAACAACGCTTTTTTTGACGCGCCCCATGAAGAGATGGTGATTGTCAGAAACATTGATTTTTACTCCATGTGCGAGCATCACCTTTTGCCTTTTTTTGGAAAATGTCATATTGGCTATTTGCCTAAAAAAAAGGTGGTGGGGCTTTCCAAACTGCCTCGGTTGGTCGAAGTTTTCTGCCGACGTCTGCAGATTCAAGAACAATTGACCAGTCAAATCGCCGAGGCCATTATGGAAAAAATCGCGCCCTATGGGGTGGGCGTGGTGATCGAGGCAAAACATCTTTGCATGATGATGCGCGGTGTGGAAAAACAAAACGGAGAGATGATTACCTCCACAATGCTGGGCTCCTTTAGAACCGACTCCAAAACCCGCGCGGAATTCCTCAACCTCCTCTCCTAGGCGCGGAGGGCGCAGATTGTCGCTCCCGTTGGTCGCGATTAGGATAACCCGTTACATTGTTGCATTGTGTAATATTGTAGGGGCAATCCCTCGTGGTTGCCCTTTGAATTATTTAATATAAAGCCGTTTATGCTTTCTGTTGCTGAAGCCCAAAAAACAATTCTCTCCGAAATCACGCCAGTAGGCTACGAGAGTGTCCCTCTTTCCCTTTCGCTAGGACGGATTCTTGCCGAATCCATTGTTTCAAAAATCGCCGACCCGCCGTGGGATCGCTCCGCCATGGACGGCTACGCCATTCAATCAGAAGAGTCCCAATTTGCACTTGAAAATAATCCTTGCACGCTAACGGTGATTGAAATCATTCGCGCTGGAGTCATCCCGACAAAAGCCGTTACGAAGGGAACGACATCCAAGGTCATGACCGGCGCGCCGATTCCAGAAGGAGCCGATGCCATCATCAAAATCGAGGACATCAAAGTCGGATCAGATCAGACCATCACGTTGACCCGTCCCGTTCCTGCTGGAGCGTTTATTCGACCGCGTGGGGGCGTGATTCGTGAAGGAGCATTGCTGCTTTCACCGGGGATTGTCATTCGGTCTTATGAAATTGCGCTGATGGCGGCGATTGGGGTGACGACGGTTTCTGTTTCTAAACGGCCAATCGTCGCTATTTTATCTACGGGGGACGAACTGGTTGATATTCATCAGAAGCGAGAACCGCACCAGATTTATAATAGCAATGGATATGGATTGGCAGCCCAAGTGACCGAGGCGGGCGGGGGTCCTCTTTCTTTAGGGATTGCAAAAGATAATCTGGCCGACCTCACTTCCAAATTGGAAAAAGCCAAAGAGGCCGACTTTATTTTGTTATCGGGTGGGGTTTCTGTTGGCGATTACGATATTGTCAAAGAGGTGCTCACGATGAAATTTTGGAAGGTGGCGATGAAGCCCGGGAAGCCACTTGCGTTTGGACGCATTGCTGGAAAGATTGCGTTTGGGCTTCCGGGGAATCCCGTCTCCGCGATGGTGACCTTTGATCAGTTTGTGCGTCCGGCGCTGCTCGCATCGCAAGGGCGCAACGATTTATTTCTTCCGGTGGTACAAGCGAAACTCATGGCACCGATTGAGAAAGAGGTACGACCCCTGCGAGAAGAAGGCCGATGCCATTTTGTGCGGGGAAGGCTGAGCCTCCAAGATGGCGAATATCAAGTGACCCCAACAGGGGATCAAGACTCTGCAAATCTCGTGTCTTTGACCCAAGCAAACGGATTGATTGTCATTGAAGCACAATCAGGTGATGTCGAAGCGGGGGCAATGGTGTCGGTGCAGGTGATGTCTTTATTTTGATCGTCCTGTTTAGACATTGGTGTTTGTTCCTCCACTGTTTTACTCTATTGATCAAGAGGGTTCAGTCGTAAAAAATCTGCACGGCTAAAGCAATATTTTTGATTCGATATCTTAATTTGTGAAAGTTGGTTATACCTTCTGCTGACAATATCCTGATAGATATTCGTAAGACAATTGAACAACTGCTGTCCTTGCTCAGTGAAGAGGCCACTCACCATCAAGCTTTTGAGATCGCACCCAAACCGCGTGAAGATCAGTGCAAAACGGCCAAATAATTCGTGCCTTTGAAACAGAGGAAATTGTTTACTATCGCAGCCCCGATCTAGACATAAATTCATCCAAGCCTCGGTAAATACACCATGGAGTGTCGTATAAATGTCACGACCATCACGTTTATCGCCATTCAAATGATTGAGAGGTGTATGGCTCTGAATTTTAATAATTTTCTGGGGATCAATAGTCATGGCACTGAAGATAATGTGGCCGCATTGATGGATGATGTCCTCTAAGAAGAATAATTGGTTATCCTCTTTGGAGGCATTCAAAAATACAATCCCGTGTGCTGAAACCGTTGCAAATGAAAATGGACGCTTGCCACTATAGACCATAATTCTTCTAGTCACTGCTAGAATGCTTTTATAATAATCGGGCAAAAATCCTTTAATCAAGTCAAGTGCACAGCTGATATGACTGAAATGCAGACGCGTGATATTTTCAATGTCAACGTCAACCCGTTGTCCAGCATCATTGACAAAAAACCGCTCCAACAAAGGGTGATTATAGCGACAAATCTCGATCGATGTTCCTTCTGCAAAAACGGGTTGACTACGGCTATGTATCGTGACACTTGAACCCTCAGCATTCTCTAATACACAGTTTCCGAAACCGTTTCTCCAAACCAGACGAAGCGTTGCATTATGAATGCTTGTATGAAGGGACCCAACGATTGGGAGTTCAACAATTCCATCCGAATTGGCATAGACGTGGATCATTTTTGGACGGGTCTCCTCGGGGATATAACCAAAGAGAATTTGCTCAAGCTGAATCACGGGGTGAGGGTCAGTAAAGTAAGCAAAGAGGAGCGGTTCAAGGAAAATATTGTCATCATCAAAGTCTAATTGATCGAATAATTCAGCATTGACTTTATAAAGTAAACAAGGAAAAAAGAAAATGACTTTATTTTGAAATTGTGTATCAGATACAAAACGAGTCCTTTCAGATACTTTTGAATCCATTTAGATACTCCGCAAACCTAGTGTCTTTGACCCAGGCAAACGGCTTGATTGTCATTGAAGAAGAATCGGGTGATGTCGAAGCGGGGATACGGGTCTTGGTACAGGTGATATCCTAATGAATGTCTGAACGAAAAGGTTCTTTCTCTATCCCTTAAGCGGATTGTTCTGCGGTTTGATCCACGGTGGTTTGCTCGATTGGACCGCTCCAGATTTCTGATCGAACGCGCTCAATTGCATTGACGACATTGACGCCGTGAAAAAAGAAATACAAACTACCTGCGATGAAGGCCAATAGCAGGTCGTTAAAAAATAGCGACGGCAGCAAAGCAATCGCAGAAAGTGCAAAGCGCGTTTCCCAGCCGGCAGAACCCTCAACAATTTTGGTCAGATTCTTGTAGGCATAAACATGCAAGACCTCTTTTTTATCTATCTTGCCCGCAACAATAATTTTATCGCCGTGATCGATGATCGGAGTAGACCCAATCGCAATGCGAATCAGTTGGCCACCAATTTGAAACGTAACGGCAGACGGAGCGGTTTCTTTCTCATCAGCACGACCCGATCGAATTTCTTTTTTGACGTAGATGGCAATGCCTTGTCTAATATCCATGACAACATCCTCTCTAATTTTTTAAGAAAATACCTATAAAATAAGTAACATAAATCAAAAAAATCTGTCAACAAAGTTGGTTCTTTTCTAGTACAGTGTTTTATTTTTGGATTTCGGCTAGAATCATGCCAAATTGTGAGAAGCGGATGGAAAGAACACAAACAAAAAAAATCAAGATTGCAGGGGCAGGGCCGTCGGGACTGACCGCGGCGATTGGTCTCGCAAAAGCAGGATATAACGTCGAAGTCTTCGATGCACGCGAGGCCGTTGGCGCTCGATTTATTGGCGATTTCCAAGTGCTGGAAAACGGCAGCGGGGCAACGGATTTTCTGGAAATGCTCAACAAGATTGGGATTGCCACGAACTTCTTCGTTTCCGGCGTTCGTGAGGCGACCCTATTTGATCATCGGCTCGTTTCTAAAACAGTTCGCAGTGAAACCCCCTTTTGCTACTTGATTAAACGGGGAACCAGCCATAAAAAAGACGATAAGATTAGTTTAGATCAGGGCCTACTCGATCAGGCACTTGCAGCGGACGTCATGGTTTATTATGGGCAAAGGGTGACCGCGCATGACGTGGACATTGTCGCAACCGGCCCCACCCGTGCGGACGGCCTTGCGAAAGAGATGTGTTTTTTAACGGATCATCCCAATATCGTTTGGGTTTTGTTTGATAAAACGATTTCCCCCGGAGGCTACGCCTATCTTTTTGTGCACGAAGGCGAGGCGACCTTGGGATGCGCCATCACGCGCGATCTTCCCCAGATAAACCGGTATTTTGACGCTGCACTTGCGCGGTTTTTAGAGATTACCCCCTTTACCATTCAAAGCAAAAAGACCGGTTATTCCTTTATGGATTTTAGTCTAAAACAATCGGCAATTCATGATCAGAAACTGTATGTCGGAGAAGCCGGCGGATTTCAAGATTATCTTTTTGGATTGGGACTGCGCTATGCCATCATGACCGGCCATTTTGCGGCACAAAGTTTTATCTCATCTGAAAATTACGACAGGCTTTGGAAAGAAGCGTTTGGAAATGCGCAGGAGGTGAGTTTGGTGAATCGAGCACTTTACGAATCGGGCGGGAATGCCGGACTGTCTCATTTTGTTCGTCAGGCGGAGGGACGCGATTTCAAAGCCTATTTGGCGAAGTGGCATGCCCCCTCTTTTTGGAAGAGCGCGCTCTTTCCGATTGTAAAACAACTTTGGCGAAAAGAAACGTCTCACACTTGTACGCATCCGTTTTTGGAACACTGGTGCCGAGATCGGGCGGCGCGTCGGGGCACAAAATGATCAGTGTGGAAGGCGCATACCGCTACTGTCAGAATATAACGAATCAACAGGGGCCTCATTTTTCTGTTGGGTTTCGGTTTTTGCCGCCTTCAAAGCGAAAAGCGATTTTTGCAGTCTATGCCTTTTGCCGCTATGCCGATGATATTGTAGATGAGCATCAAGTCAAACCGATTGATCTCCTCTTAAAAGAATGGGAAGAAGAGTTGGTGCGTTGTTACCAGCAAACGCCTTCTCATCCGATTGGCATTGCGCTTTCTGATGCGATCAAAAAATATCCGATTCCGATTGAAGGTTTTTTGGGACTCATTGCCGGATGTAAGATGGATTGCACAATCAACCGCTATCCCACTTATGATGCGCTGTTGGTTTATTGTGATAAAGTGGCGACCACCATTTCCGACCTCTCGTTGCCGGTCTTTGGATTTCACGATCCATTGGCTTATGAATATGGACAGGCGCTTTCTACCGCGTTGCAACTCACCAATATTCTCCGCGACGTTGGAGAGGATTTGAATCGCGGTCGTATCTATCTGCCACTAGACGAAATAGCGGCATGTGGTTATTCCGAAGCGGCGCTTTTATCAAAAACGAAAAATGACGCCTTTTTGAAATTGGTTCGATTTCAGTCGGATCGTATCCGTGCGCTTTTTGAAAAATCGGCCGCGTTGATTTCGCTTGTGGATGCTGATGCGCGGTTCGCGCTTTCGCTGATGCGTCAGGTCTATATTGCGTTGATGGATCGAATTGATGAGAAACCGTTTGACGTTTTAGATCGTTCCATTCGACTTTCGTGGATTCAAAAGATGCGGATTGTGATCCGTGCGGCATTTCCATCTTAAGGACAATTCAATGAGAAGAACAAAAGGGCAAATAGAGGCAGAGATCAGTAATGCCTTAATCCAGTTTGAAAAGGATTACATGGGCCGAGGCCCACAAGAAACAAAGGCATTCGTCATTGAAGATATGGTTTTGGTTCGGCTGAAAGGGGTGCTGACTCCGGCAGAGCAACAACTGGCCAAAAATTCGGAGGGAATTAGCCTGATTAAAAAGATACGTTCCAATTTGTTAGAGCAGGGCAAAGCGTTGATCAAAGAAGCGATTGAGAATGTCACCGGCCTCAAGGTGATTAGCCTCCATACCGATATCAGCACGAAGACAGGGGAACGAATGATTATTTTTACGTTGAACGAAAATCTGGAGGATCATTTCTCCCGATGAGTTTTGAATGTCATGGATATGGCCAATGCGTTTCTTGACATCACTCCTGTTTTTGGCAGAGGATGACCCATCCATAAGGGGTTGATCTGGAATTTTATTATGTCGCAAAGAAAAACAACCCTGCTGCAAAAATCAATTAGCGTGGTGTCTCTCTTTGCCTTTCTTTGCGGAAGCGTGCTGGGTCTTCCTTTTTTGGCTGTCCTGTTGCACCCGCATCAAGTTATCATGATTCATGACCAGAACCATCTCGACTTGGTTCTGCATCATCCCGGCCATCACGATGCGCATGCCAATTCGACCCTCGCAGGGGTCGTACCCCTTGCACTTGGCAATGCTTCTCCTGCAGCATCTGACACAGCCGATCATGCGTTCCATCTCTCTCCACTTAAGCCGCAAATTGTCTCCACGCAGGTCTCTAAAATAGCCCACCGCCTTTTCCATTCAACAGCCGCCCCGATTCGATTCACAATGATCCCCGCCGATTTTACTCCAACCCGTTCCTCTTTGGATTTCCCTCGGTCTCTTACGCTTGCCATTCTCAAAACCACCGTTCTCCGCATCTGACCCGCCACGGGCGGGAGCGAACTGACCACTCCCGTTGGTCGCGGTGAGTCAACCAACATCACAGTACACTTAACAAATTCATAATAGTATTGCTGGGGGATCTGGATACCGACCTCCTCCGGCATGACATACGAAAAAAGAGGAGTTCATGCAATTGATCATGACGATTTTTTTTATTCTGCTATTTGGAACGGCAACCGGCCACGCCATCGCGATGGATGCCGAGGCTTCCAACATGGCAACACAAAGTGATTCGGCTCGGCCTTTTTCATCCGATTTGGAAGAGCCCACCTTCGATCTGACATTGAATCGGGCGCTTTCGATGGCCTTATCACGTCATCCGGAACTGACGATGCTATCTCATGAGGAGCAGGCACGCGAGGCGGCGACCCGTCAAGCGGGGCTTCCCCCCAATCCCATCTTGAGCGCTAGTTTGGAAGATATTGCCGGATCGGGGGCGTTTCAGGGCATTGATCAAATGCAGACAACCCTCCAATGGAGCCAATCCATTGAGCTTGGGGGAAAACGGTTCGCGCGGACACGGAAGGCTTCTCTGACCCAAGATTTGACAAAATGGGATATTTTAGCCAAGCGAAACGAAATCACGGCAGAGGTGACATCGGCCTTTGTTGCCTTGCTTGGCGCGCAGCAACAGCACGCTTATCTTACGGAGGCGACTCATTTGGCGGAACAAGTCACAAGGATTGTGGCGGAGCGGGTGCGCGCAGGGAAGGGTTCCCCCATTGAAGAAACGAAGGCTACCCTTCTTCTTGCCGCAAGCCAAATTGATCTGAAACGCTCTGATTTGGACTTACAGGCAGCGCGTGAGACCCTTGCCACTACATGGGGCAGTTCGGTCGCCTCTTTTCATTCGGCAAAAGGGGAGATGGAAACACTATCGCAGGTTGCCCCGCTTTCCCAACTGATTCCGCATCTTGATAGAAATCCGGACATGGCCCGTTTGGAAGCCGAGTTGAATCAGCGCCGCGCCGCAGTGGATTTAGAAAAGGCACAGGCGATTCCTGATCTCACTTTAAGTTTCGGCATTCGGCAATTTTCCGAACGGGGGGATACCGCCTTTCTTGTTGGCATGAGCCTTCCCCTGCCGATCGTAAATCGCAACGAGGGGGCCGTTGAGGAGGCGCGCATACGAGAGACAATAGCCGAGGTTGCGCGGCGCGCTACAAGGCTGCGCCTGGTGACCACCCTCACCGAGGCCCATCGGGCGCTCGTAACGGCCTACACCGAAGCCAGTCTGATTAAGACGACGCTTCTCCCCCGCGCACAGGAAACGTTTGACGCGGTTAGTGAAGGGTATCGCCTGGGAAAATTTGACTTGTTAGATGTTCTGGATGCACAGCGAACCCTTGTGAGCGTCAGGATGCAATACCTGCGTGCATTGACGGAATATCACAAGAGTGCTGCCGATGTGGAGCGATTAGTGGGAAAACAGTTGTAAGGGGAGTTATTTAGTGTCTGAACGGAAACCCTCTTTTTCTGCTATTTCGCTTTCTCTGTCATTTCGACTGCAAGGAGAAATCTTATAGCAGCAATGAGCCAGAAGATTTCTCCCTTCGGTCGAAATGACAAGGATGGGGGTTTCCGTTCAGACACTATTTTAATATTGGTAGGGGCAGACCTGTGTGTCTGCCCTGCTTTGGGCGCACACACAGGTGCGCCCCTACGATAATCAACTACGGAGAGGGAATACCTATGAAAAATAAAAGCATAATTTCCATCCTCGTTATTCTTGCAATCGGCGCCGTTCTCGCGTTCCTCATTTTGCGAACGGAGAAAACATCCAACGGGAGCGAATCCCGTGAGGAGGAAAGTGGGCATGCCCATGAGGAGGCGGTGAAAGGCCCTCATAGGGGCAGGCTTCTCTCCCGTGACAATTTTCAAGTTGAGGCTGCCA
>JBBTIN010000004.1:6433-8935 GCA_038059935.1 Nitrospirota bacterium | reverse complement strand
TCAATCGGGTTAAAGCGATTTTGTCGTAAAAAAAATGCCCCAAACCCGACAGGGCCACACACTTTTCTATCTCTGTTCTTGGGAATGATACTGACATTGACACAAAAAAGAACGATCTGATAGACTCCCCCATTGTCTTTATTGCGTTAAATCAGGGCTAAAATGCGTATTACACTAAACGGAAAAACTGAAGAAATTCAAGAAGTTCACTTATCAGGGCTACTTCAATCAAAAAATATCGAGCCGAGAATGGTCAGCGTTGAAATCAACGAAACCCTCATAGACCGCAGCGCCTATGACCAAACAACTCTAAAAGACGGAGACCTCATCGAATTCCTCTACTTCATGGGCGGCGGCACGGCCCCCCAGCGGGGGGAGGCGGATGGAGCCCTCCCGTTGGTCGGTCTGAAAAAATAACATCGTTAACTCACTTTAATTTTTAACCTTAATGGGGAAATAAATGATTGCGGCAAGACCTTTAGAAAATGTGGCACGGGGAATCGGGGATACCCCGCTTGTTTTATTAAACCGGTTTGTTCAAGATAAATCGGCGGCACTTTATGCAAAAGTCGAATTTTTTAATCCCGGCGGATCCGTCAAAGATCGTATTTGCCTCTCCATGATTAACGAGGCAGAACGCGACGGAAAAATTGGCCCCCATACCACTATCGTTGAACCCACATCCGGTAATACCGGAATTGGTCTTGCCTTGATTTGCGCGATACGCGGATATAAGTTGATTTTGGTGATGCCAGAATCCATGAGCATGGAACGCGCATCGCTTCTTTCATCCTACGGTGCACAACTGGTTCTGACCCCGGCTTGGGAAGGAATGAGCGGTGCCGTGAAAGAGGCCGAGACACTTTCTGCACTGCCCAATCATTACATGCCGAATCAATTTGCAAATCCAGCCAATCCGGAAGCACATCGTAAAACAACCGGCCCTGAAATCCTATCGGCATTGGATAATCAGGTAGATGCCTTTGTTGTTGCTGTCGGAACGGGAGGAACGCTCACTGGTGTCGGGGAGGTCTTAAAAGCAGAAAATCCGAATACCCTCATTGTTGCCGTTGAGCCTGCCACATCGCCTGTCTTATCGGGCGGAGAGCCGGGGCCTCATAAAATTCAAGGAATTGGCGCAGGCTTTATTCCGGCAGTCCTGAATCGCAATATTATTGATCGCATTATCACCGTATCAGATGACGATGCCTATAAAACAGCTAAACAGTTAGCACGCATTGAAGGCCTTTTGGTGGGAATCTCTTCCGGGGCCAATGCCTTTGCGGCACGTCAAATTGCAGCCGAACTGGGCCCGGGTAAAAATGTGGTGACCGTTCTGCCCGATACCGGTGAACGCTATATTAGCATTGAGAAATATTTTAACATCTAGTCCGCACTATGTCTCTAACAGAAGAACAACTTGTCCGATATAGCCGTCATATTCTCTTGCCGGAAGTCGGTGGAAAAGGTCAGAAGAAAATTGCCGCAGCAAAGGTGCTGGTCGTCGGAGCGGGAGGTCTCGGCTCCCCAGCCTTGCTTTATTTGGCCGCCGCAGGTGTCGGAACCCTTGGTGTGATTGATGGAGATCAGGTAGACCTATCTAATCTCCATCGGCAAATTATTCATCACACCAACAATGTTGGAGAGGACAAAGTTTTTTCTGCAGCCCAAAAGATTGCGGCATTAAACCCCGATGTACAGGTGATGCCGTTTCGAGAAAACTTAAACGCGGAGAATGCAATCGGTCTTTTTGAACAATTTGATATAATTGTGGATGGCACCGATAGCTTCCCCATTAAGTTTCTGATCAACGATGCGGCGTTCTTCACCAAAAAACCGCTGGTACATGGGGGTATCCTTCGATTTGACGGACAATTGATGACCGTCTTGCCGGAGCAATCCACCTGTTATCGTTGTATCTTCAAGGAGCCGCCTCCAGCCGGTGTCATTCCTTCCTGTCAGGAGGCTGGCGTATTAGGCGCGCTGGCCGGTATTATTGGCACGCTTCAAGGAACGGAAGTGTTGAAATGGATTTTGGGCGTGGGGGAGTTATTGACCAACCGCATTTTGAAATATAACGCGCTAAAAACAGAGTTTAGAGAAGTGCCGATTCGAAAAAATCCAAGATGCCCACTTTGCGGAGAACAACCCAGCGTTCATACACTGACGCTTGAAGAAGCCCCGGTCTGTGCACTATGAGAGAGGTTATCATGAATAAGATAAAATCTATTGGTCGCGGATGCGATAACGCCGTCCGCAGGACTCATGAATAAGATAAAATCTATTGGTCGCGGATGCGATAACGCCGTCCGCAGGACTCATGAATAAGATAAAATCTATTGGTCGCGGATGCGATAACGCCGTCCGCAGGACTCATGAATAAGATAAAATTTATTGGTCGCGGATGCGATAACGCTGTCCGCAGGACTCATGAATAAGATAAAATCTATTGGTCGCGGATGCGATAACGCTGTCCGCAGGACTCATGAATAAGATAAAATC
>JBBTIN010000004.1:0-6333 GCA_038059935.1 Nitrospirota bacterium | reverse complement strand
TATTGGTCGCGGATGCGATAACGCTGTCCGCAGGACTCATGAATAAGATAAAATCTATTGGTCGCGGATGCGATAACGCCGTCCGCAGGACTCATGAATAAGATGAAATCTACTGGTCGCGGATGCGATAACGCCGTCCACAGGACGATGAAAGGGCTTCAATGTAAAGAATGTAAAAAGCAATATAAGACAGAAGCGATCCATGTCTGTGAATTTTGCTTTGGGCCACTTGAAGTGGTTTACGATTACGATCTGATTAAAAGCGTTATTTCAAGGGCGAAAATTGAGCAAGGGCCAAAATCACTCTGGCGGTATCGCGATTTTCTTCCCATTGAAGGGGCACCGACCGTGGGACTGGATGCTGGTTTTACGCCGTTAGTCCACGCTAAAAATCTAGGACGCCTTTTGGGTCTCAATCATCTTTATATCAAAAATGATACGGTCAATTGTCCAACACTTTCGTTTAAGGATCGGGTCGTTGCCGTAGCCTTAACACGCGCAAAAGAGATGGGGTTTGATACGGTCGCCTGTGCCTCGACGGGGAACTTAGCCAATTCGGTTTCGGCGCATGCGGCAGCGGCTGGTTTGAAATGCTTTGTCTTCATCCCGTCTGATTTGGAGTCTGGAAAGATTTTAGGCAATCTAATCTACAAACCGAATGTGGTCGCGGTCTCTGGAACCTATGATGATGTGAATCGTCTTTGCAGCGAAGTGGCTGCGGAGTTTCCTTGGGCGTTCGTCAATATCAATGTGCGGCCTTACTATTCCGAAGGATCAAAGACACTTGCCTTTGAGACGGCTGAACAACTCGGATGGTGCTCGCCCGATCATGTCGTTGTGCCGATCGCATCGGGATCGCTTCTGACCAAAATCTCAAAGGGTCTTCATGAGTTTGAACAGGCCGAATTGATTGGAAAGGTTGCGACGAAAATTCATGGTGCACAGGCGGATGGCTGTTCACCCGTGGCCGATGCCTTTTGCGATAATCGCACGTTCATTCGTCCGGTCAAACAACCTAAAACCATTGCCAAATCGTTGGCCATTGGAAATCCCGCCGATGGCCCGTATGCCTTAAAAACCGCGCTTGAAAGCGGCGGGTTGATGGACAAGGCCACCGATGACGAAATTGTTGAGGGGATGATGTTGTTGGCGCAAACCGAGGGAATTTTTTCGGAAACGGCAGGCGGGGTAACGACGGCCGTCTTGAAGAAATTGGCCAAACAGGGTGTCTTTCAAAAAGATGAGGTGGTGGTCGCCTATATCACGGGAAACGGACTCAAAACGCAAGAGGCCGTTATTCCGCATGTGGGCGCACCATGGCAGATTACGCCAAGTCTATCGAGTTTTCAGGCGGCATTAAACGCCGCTGAAAAAAAATAATCAATAAAAGGGGAGGATCATGGCTAAAGTTCGTATTCCAACACCGCTTAGAAAACTGACCGGAGGAGAAGGCGTCGTTACGATCGCAGCAGATAATGTTACTGCGTTGATTGATGCTTTGGAGAGTGCCCATCCGGGATTGAAAGAACGTCTTTGCGATGAGCAGGGCGAGATCAGGCGATTTATCAATATCTATATTAACGAAGAGGATATTCGTTTTCAGCAGGGGGCGCAAACACAAATCAAGCCAGATGACGAAGTCTCCATCGTCCCCGCCATCGCCGGCGGTGCCGCGCCGGCGGCAGGCGGGAGTGTCAGCCCTCGTTGGGGCTGAAAAAATATTAAGTCCTGTTGTGGCGGATTCCCCCTTAACAAAGGGGGCAGGGGGTTGTTCTAAATAAATGGAGTCGAACAATGGCTAATTTCAAAATTCGGGTGAGTTTTCCAGAGAATAAAATTAAAGAGCCGGTTATTTACCAGATTGGCAAAGAATACGATTTAATCACAAATATTCGCCGTGCAGATGTGACAGAAAAGACCGGCTGGGTAGATTTAGAACTCATCGGCGCACCCGATGAAATTGAACGCGCGATCGAAGGACTCAAGAAAAAAGGGGTGAATATAGACCCCATCGAAAAAAACATCATCGAATAGGGGGGTAAGACCCCCTGCGGGGGGTACGACCCCCTGCGAGAACGACTGCTTCGCAGTCTATCCCCGCTTCCCGTTGGTCGCGAAAAAGGGGGTATCTCTAAAAATTGGTGTGATCGGTTTTATACAATGCGTTTTACTGAAGAACAATTACAACGATATAGTCGCCAAATCCTTCTGCCTGAAGTGGGGGGAAAAGGTCAGAAGAAAATTGCAGAAGCAAAGGTCTTTCTCGTTGGCGCAGGGGGACTCGGCTCTCCGTCCGCACTGTATTTGGCCGCTGCTGGTGTCGGAACGCTCGGCATTATTGATAACGATACCGTTGACCTGTCCAATCTGCAACGACAGGTATTACATAGCGTCAAGACGATAGGGCATCCCAAAGCGTTATCGGCTGCAGAAACCCTTTCAAAAATTAATCCCGATGTGAAAGTCGTTCCTTATCAGGATAAATTGACGGCCGGAAACATTCTGCAATTTTTTTCTGATTATGACATTATCGTGGATGGCTCTGATAATTTCTCAACACGTTTCCTCGTGAATGATGCGGCTTTTTTCTTAAAGAAGACGCTTGTTTCAGCCAGTATCTTTCGATTTGATGGGCAACTCACCGTACTGAAGCCGTATACAGGAAACCATCCGTGTTACCGATGTTTGTATCCCGAACCGCCTCCGGCGGGTCTGGTTCCGTCTTGTCAGGAAGCTGGAGTATTAGGGATATTGGCGGGCACGATGGGCGTCTTGCAGTCGGCGGAAACGCTAAAAGAGATTTTAGGGATTGGAGAATCGTTAGCGGGAAGGCTTTTGATTTATGATGCCCTTTCTTTATCGTTTCGTAAGGTGAAGATTCCAAAGAACCCCAAATGCCCGCTTTGTTCTGAAAATCCAACGATTACAAAACTCATGGAATACGAAGCGGCGTGCGCGCTACGTTAGGAAACAATATGATCCCTCAAAAATCAGATCAAGAAATTCTAGACGCGTTCCTTACTTTCTTCCCAAGAGGGCCAAGAGAGATCGAAGAAATTCCAATTGCAAACGCGATTGGACATGTGGCTTACTCCGATATCGAGGCAATACTAGACGATCCGCCTTATTCCAAAGCCGTCGCCGATGGCTATTTATTGCTGGCCTCTGGAACGGCGTTGGCCTCTCCAAAACGTCCCATGACATTTGAATTGATCGGTGATATCCCTGCACCGAGTATGGCGATTGAGCTTCCGCCGGGGAAAGCCGTTCGCGTCAAAAATGGAAGCTATATGGCGATCAAACGCTTTTTAGAAAGCCATTTTGCCGTCGTCAAGGCTGCCGATGCCCAAGAGTCTAAAAACATTGTTTCCATTTCCCGTCTGGTTGACCGACATGAAAATATTGTATTACAAGGCTCGATTCGCAAAGTCGGCAATACAATATTGGCTAAGGGACATCAACTTCAGTTTCGCGATATTTTTACTTTAGCAAAACAAGGCATTCAGAAAATAAAAGTCGTGAAGGTTGTGAAGCGTCCGAATGTGGCGATCTTCTCAACCGGGGCAGAGATTCTTCCAGCAGGAACCCCTTATAAAATTGGGTGTAAATACGATTGTAATCTACACGGCCTTTCCGGAATGGTTACGGCCGTGGGTGGGGTCCCGATTCCACTGGGGATTGTTCCAACAGACCTCACGCTCTTTGCAAAAAAACTGGTGGAAGCACACGCCCAGTCGGAACTGATTATTTTTTCCGGCGCGGCTCGTGCGGGGAGTGGCAATTTTAGATTGAATGCAATAAAGACCGCGTATCAACTCATGAGTCCAGATGCCCCAATCGAGGCAATCCAAAAAATGATTTTGGCTGAACCAGAAATTGCCCCGACGCTACTGGCCGTCATTGCAAAAAAACCGGTAATCGCGCTTGCCGGTGATCCCGAAGTGCTCATCGAAGGATTCAAACGATTTGCCATACCCGTGATTTCTCATTTGATTTAATCAATAGGAGGGCCAAGATGAAGAATTGGAAAGATTTGGTGCGAGAAGCAAAACAAGAAGTCACATTACTGCAAGTGAGTGATGTGAAAAAAAAGATGGATGATCAGGACGATTTTCTTTTGGTAGATGTTCGAGAGGCAGATGAACACCAAAAAGGACGCGTTCCAGAGGCCGCTTTGATTCCGCGTGGGGTCCTTGAAATGACGATTGAACAGCATGTCAAAGATAGCAAAAAGATGATTATTCTGCATTGCGCGGGAGGGGGAAGAAGTGCCGTTGCCGCGTTGTCATTGAAGAAAATGGGATATGAGAATGTTGCCTCAATGGAAGGCGGATTCGGAGAATGGCTCCGTGCAGGCTACCCAACCGAGTCCTAGGCGGACGGCCGTATTGCCACTCCCGTTGGTCGTGGAAAGGACTCCTAGGCGGATGGCCGTATTGCCACTCCCGCTGGTCGTGGAAATGATAACGACAGATGAAATCTTAAAAGCCCCACTCAAGGGAACGAGCGGTGGTGACAGCCCCGTAGGGGTCGAACTTCCGGTTGTGGCTGAAGAATCCAGAAACGTTTCACGACCAACGGGAGTGGGGATAGACTGCAAAGCAGTCGTTCTCGCAGGGCACGCTGCCTTCGCAGGCGGCCGTGCCGCCACCGCCACGTTTTATACGATGGGGTGTCGGTTGAATCAATCTGAGACGGATACGTTGGCGTCGTCTTTTTTTGTGGATGGATATCAAGTTGTTCCACCTCATACCGTTGCCGATATTGCGATCATTAACACTTGCTCTGTCACGGAATCTGCAGAAGCCACCTGCCGTTACACCATCCGAAAGATTTTAAGACAATCGCCCAAGACCTTTATTGCCGTAACTGGTTGTTACGCGCAATCGGGGGTTGAAGCACTTCGAAAGATTCCAGGCATTGATTTAATTGCGGGGGCAGACCATAAAATGTTGCTTCCTACGTTGATGAAGAACACGTTTGGGAAAAACATTTCAAAATTATCCGAGCCGCTTGTTTTTCATACGCCAAAAATCAGCCGTGACGACTTTGTTCTACCGACGTACGCTGCATTTCAACATCAGACACGGCCGAACATTAAAGTACAAGACGGCTGCGATTTTTTCTGTTCGTTTTGTATTATCCCGAATACGCGGGGCCGGGAACGCAGTCGTCAGTGGGACAATGTTTTATTGGAAGCCGCGCTTTGGGCGGCGCAAGGGTATAGGGAGATTGTGCTCACCGGCGTCAATGTCGGGGAATATTGCTCTGATGGAAGAGGCGTAAATGATCTGATTGACGCACTTTCCGAGATTTCAGAATTGGAGCGCATTCGAATCTCCTCGATTGAGCCGACGACTGTTGACGCAGGTTTACTTGACCAGATGCGAAACGGAAAACTTTGTCCGCATCTGCATCTGCCTTTACAAAGCGGAAGCGATGCGGTTTTATCCAACATGGGAAGACGGTATACGCGGGAAGAATATATCGCGTTTGCCCAAGAAGCCTTAGCAACGGTTCCTGATCTTTCGTTGGGCACCGATGTCATGGTCGGGTTTCCGGGAGAAGGGCAGATCGAGTTTGAAGAAACGGTCTCTTTACTTGAGGCACTTCCGTTTTCCTATTTTCATGTCTTTCCGTTTTCGGAGAGAAAAGGGACGCGTGTCACTCGAATGGGTCTTTATCCTGTTTCATCATCGGTCATTAAAAAGCGGTCTAAAGTCTTACTTGAACTTTCTGAAAAGAAGAAGTCGGCATTTTATCAAGCGTCACTGGGAAAAGTCGTGTCTGTTTTGTTTGAGAATACTTATCAGAACGGCATGTCTTTTGGGCTTTCTGGTAATTATATTCGCGTGGGTATCGTGACCCATCGGAATCTTTCCGGCGTTATGCAAAAGGTGCGATTAGAAAAGGTTCGGGATGGCTTTGCTGAAGGGGTTTTCGTTTAGTTTTTTAAGACTCATCGTGGAAACGGAATTGACGAAGTTTCATTGAGGACAGGCTCAGGTCATCCTTGCGCGAAGACCTTGTTCAATCTACCGTCGTTCAAGGCCAAAGTTTGAATGACGACGATGATGGCGGATAACCAGTATACGAATTCCTTTACTGATGAAACGAAATAAGACAGCGTATGGAAAACGGTGCACAAAACACCTCCGAATACTTTGGTTGACAATGACATACCGAGAAGGATTTTCACGAATACGTGCGATGGCCTCATACACTTCAGACCTCAACTCCTTACCAAGACCAGCGCGTTGCCGGTCGTAGTACATAACTGTCAAGCCCCGTGTGATTGTATTCCTGTTTAGTGAATAATTCTGGTTTTTTTTC
>JBBTIN010000003.1:0-16654 GCA_038059935.1 Nitrospirota bacterium | reverse complement strand
TGCCCCAAACCCGACAGGGCAGGGCCACACACTTTTCTATCTCTGTTCTTGGGACGATTGGTGTGTATTGACACCTCTTTTTATTCGTGATAGATAAGTGCGCGCAGGATGGAAGTGATTTGGACAGTCCCGATCCCAAGTACGAACGATTTCGACAAATTGCGATGCTAACCGGCATTCCGATGGTGCTTTTGTCGGGGCCTGTCGTTGGCTATTTTATCGGATTTTTTTTAGATAGCCAATTCGATACGCCCCCTTGGTGTATGATTTTTTTTACGGTGATGGGGGCAATCGCTGGCGTGCGTGAAATGATTCGTCTTATTAAAAGGACATCTCAATAGTGGATGATAAAAAGTTTATCTCGCGATCCATTCAAACCGCAATTCTTTTTTCAGTCGCTCTGTTTCCGTTCCTGTCGCAAAAATTTGAACCTGCCATTGTCTGGGGTTTTTTTTCTGGGGTGCTCTTGTCTGTTGGTAATTTACATTTGATTGCGATGCTTGCCGCAATGTTTTTTTCGCCACGCGCATCAGGGAGTCTCAGCCCTCGAAAAGTATTTTTTTATGCAAGTTTGAAATTGCCGATCTTTTATGCCATACTTATCTTTTTGCTCAATGTGCTTCATTTTTCCGTTGTCGCCGTCATGGCTGGATTTTCAGTTGTGCTTTTGGTCGTGATTTTAAAGAGCATTGGCTCAATGTTGTTGGGTTGGAGAGATTATGCAAGGACATCTCGCGCCGCCTAGTATCGTTACATTATTATCTCACGCCTTTCCGGAGTCTGCGGTCGTTCACTTTTTGCACGACATTGAGATTCCGATCTTTGCGGGCATTGCGATTTTAGCGATTGTTCTTGCAGCGCGTGCCGCCAGTCGAAACGCCCAGATGGTTCCGAGTGGAATCCAAAATGCGGCTGAGCTTTTGGTGGATAGCCTTGACCAGTTTGTGACGGGGGTGATGGGGCCTGCGGGTAGAAAATTTGTCCCATTTGTGGGAACCCTTTTTGTTTATATTCTAACGATGAATTTGATGGGGATTGTGCCGGGGTTGCATTCGCCGACGTCGAATATCAATACGACCGTGGGGCTAGCGGTTTGTGTCTTTTTTTATGTGCAATATGTTGGGATTTCTTCTCAAGGTTTTTTGGGGTACCTGCATCATTTATCGGGAAGTCCGAATCCGAAGGGGATTGGCGGGTATTTGATTGCCTGTCTTTCAGTTCCCTTTAATTTGGTGCTTCATGTGCTGGGGGAGTTTATTAAACCGCTTTCGCTTTCCGTCCGATTGTTCGGCAATGTCTTTGGAGAAGATGCTTTGGTGGGGCAGATGTTGATTTTAGGCGTGATGGCATTGAGTTTTATGAATAGCCCTGTCGGACTTCCGCTTCAATTTCCGTTTTATCTTTTAATCTTGTTAACCAGTACGATTCAGGCGGTTGTCTTTTCGCTTTTAACCGTCATTTATCTTTTTTTGATGTTACCGCACCATGAGACAGAAGAGCACCACGAACCCATAACAATAAAATAAGGAGAAAAATACAATGATGACCACATCAATAGCCCTTTCGTTTACCCTTCCAATCATGATTGCCATTGCGGCTGCGGGTTCCGCGTTTGGTTTAGGCAAGGCGGTTTCATCTGCCATGGAGGCGATTGGGAGACAGCCGGAAGCCGCACCGAAGATTCAAGTGGCGATGGTGATTGGCGCTGCGTTTATTGAGGCGTTGACCATTTATGCCTTGTTGACGGTCTTTCTTTTTATGGGAAAAGTCGCTTAACATAATCGGGAAAGTGGCAACGGCCACTGCGAGGAGGAAGATGGATATTGTTGTCCAGCAGGTTTTAACTCATATTGTTGGTTTTCTGTTGCTTTTATGGCTCCTGCGAAAGTATGCGTGGGGGCCGATTTTGCAGTTGTTAGAGGATCGCCGCATTAAAATTGCTGCCGATTTGTCTGAAGCTGCGGTTTCCAAAGAGGCTGCGGGACGATTACAGCAAGAGTATGTCGTCAAGATACGGGATGTAGAGAAAGAGTCCGTTGCACGGGTGCAGGCGGCCGTTTTCGAAGGGGAGAGGGTAGCGCGTGAGATTGTTGCTTCTGCCCGGAAAGAGGCCGATCTCTTGTTGGAGAAGGCGAAGGAAAATATCAAAGGTGAGGTGGCGATGGCGAGGGTGCAGTTGCGCAATGATATTGCCGAGATGGTGATTGCAACCACACAGAAGGTGATTCGGAAGCGGATGGACGCGGCACAAGACAGAGAACTTATTTTGCAATATATGGATGAATTGAAGTAGGGGCAGACCTCTGTGTCTGCCCCTACTAATAAATAAAAAAGATGAAGACTGCTGCTATTGCGAATCGCTATGCCCGAGCCCTTTTTCTTTTTGCAAAAGAAGTCGGTTTAGAAAAAAAAGTATTAGAGCAGGTTTCTGCGTATCGCGGTGCGATTGCAGCCTCTGTTGCTCCAATTTTAGAGAATCCGAAAGTTCCGCATAGCGCGAAGCTTTCGGTGATTGCGCGGCTTTTTTCTGAAGATGAAAAGAGAGTCTTATTTCTTTTTATTTCTCTTTTGCTTCGTAAGGGGAGGATCGGGTATTTGAACGCGATTTTTTCGCTTTATGGAAAGTGCTATGAGCAGGAGATGGGGGTTATTCGAGGAACGCTTTTATTGGCCTATCCTGCACAAGAGGAAGTTGTTGAGCGGTTAAGATCAAAATTGGAAGTGCGATTAAACAAAAAAGTGGCCGTGGATGTGGTGGAGGATGCTCGCATTTTGGGTGGGTTTATTTTTTCAACGGGGACAGAACGGATAGATGCATCAATCATCGGGGCATTGTCTAATATGAGAGCGCGGTTATCTGTTGTTTCGGTTTCTTAATGAAAGTTTTTTGTTGACATTTTATATTTTGTTTCGTAGAATTCCCCCCACTCTTGGGGTGTATGTTTGCTAATTTTTTGGAGGGTTTTTGTTATGGAAGAAAATCATGGAGAGTGTTGTAAGGCAGAAGATTCAGAGAAGAGTGAATCTCGAAAGGCGATGTGGGGGAAATTGATTTTCTTTGTTTCTATTATTGTTTGTAGTTGGATTATTTGGTTCGTCTACACGCCACCGACTGGGTCCGGTGCTGCCGGTGGACACTAGGTTTGTGTTTTTTGTATAATCCAGAGATTATTAAGATTTAAGGAGATTTGCGATGGCGGAAGAGAATAAGGGAATTGATTCGGATCAGCAAAATGTCAGCTTTGGGAAGATGGCTGTAACGTTTACCTTTTTTTTGGCACTTGCAATAGGATATTATCTGGGCATTGATTATGTTCTGATGGTGTTTGCGCAGAATCTTCCGTTTCCATATAAGGGTTAGTTTGGTTTGCTTGTAGGTTTGTATAAAAATAGTTTTAAGGAGGGAGTTAGATGCGTTTCTTTAATTGGTTGACAAATCCAAAGAGAGTAGAAGTGGGTGCGATTTTCGCACTGGCTTTGATTGCTATAGCCTTGTTGCTTCCTTTTGTGCCGATTTCGGCTGTCGCACAAGATGTGCCGGCGGCTTTGGGTGAGGCGCCCAAGATTGAAAAGGCAAAGGATGTGCATTGGAAGACGGAGGGGATTGTTTCGGGTCCTCCTGCGCCGAAGTTGAAATACCCTGACAATTATGGAACGTATGGCGGTTTTCAGAGCCGAACGATTCTTTGGATGGCGAATCAACAGCATCTTTATTTCGGGTCGTTTGTGTTGGCGGTGCCGATGTTTGTGTTTGTTGTGGAGCTGATTGGCATGCTTCAAAAAGATAAGCGGATGGCCAAGAAGTATGATGACCTTGCCCATGAGTTTATGAAGATTAGTTTGACGGCCTATTCCATCACTGCGATCTTGGGCGGGTTGCTTATTTTTACGTTCCTTGCGCTTTATCCTGGATTCTTTATGTATCTGGCCAGTATCTTTAGGCCGGTGATGCATGTCTACGCGCTTTTGTTTATTCTGGAAAGTGGTGTCCTTTATGTTTACTACTACGGGTGGGATAAGATGTCGGATGGTGGATTCTTAAAGTGGTGTCATCTTTCGATCTCCCTACTTCTGAATACGGTTGGCTTGGTCTTGATGTTCTATGCGAATACGTGGCTTGCGTTTATGCAGGCACCATCTGGTGTGGATGAACAGGGGCGTTTCTTGGGCAACATTATGAATGCAATTCATACGCCTTTACTTTTGCCGATTGTGATCCATCGTATTTTGGGAAATGCAGCTTTTGGTGGCGGTGTTGTGGCGGCTTATGCGGCCTATCGGCTTTTGGCGGCAAAATCTCCAGAAGAGAAGGCCCATTACGATTGGATGAGTTACACGGCCATGTTTATGGGTGTGTTGAATCTGATTCCGCTTCCTTTTGCCGGTTACTGGTTAATGAGAGAGGTTTATGCCTATCGTCAGCAGATGGGTATTACGTTGATGGGTGGATTGTTGGCATGGGTCTTTATCATGCAGGCCACGATGATCGCAACGCTTTTTGTGACGCTAAATTATTATCTTTGGACGGCAATGGGGCGTATGCCGGGGTCGGAGCGATATACGCGATTCTTTAAGTATATGTTGTTGGTTTTGATCGTTGCGACGTTGACTTGGTTGACGCCTCACACATTGGTGATGACGCCTGCCGAGTTGAAGGCCATGGGAGGGGCGCAGCATCCAATCATTGGTAATTACGGCGTGATGTCGGCTAAGAATACGGCCATTAACATCATTATTACGACAACGGTGCTTTGTTTTTGCATTTATCAGCGAGCCAATATGGTTCCGACGGTGAAGTGGGCATGGGCTGGAAATTTAGCATTGGGTGCGATTTTCATTGGTGCTGCCGTGAATATTATCTTCCTTGGTATTTATGGATATTACATTCCGGCCAATGTTCGAATCGGGTTGTCTGTTCCTCAAGTTTGTACGACTTTAACGACTTTGTTTGTGGGAGTCACAATAAACTCAATGATGTTAAAGAATGCAAGATCGTTGGGGGAGATTCGATGGGGGCAAATGTCAACACGAGGAGCCTACGCTCTGTTTCTTTTGGCCGTTGCATTTACATGGACGATGGCCGTGATGGGTTATATTCGCTCCTCTGTAAGGTTGCATTGGCATATCAATGAGATTATGCGTGATGCATCACCGTGGGCATTTACAAACCCCATTGGTTATGCGGGGAATGTTAATTCTACAAACGTGTTAATCTTCTGGACGATGCTTCTGTTTGTCTTCTGGTTGAGTACCTTAACCGATAAAAAAGTTCCAGCTCAGGTTAAAGATTCTGCGGAAGAGGGGGTAGGTGGGGCTGTTCCTGTTGCGAGTCATTAATAAAAATCATGATTGCAGATTGAGTTCGCCTTGTGATGATCATGTGGCTGACTCTTTCTGCGTCTAAAATTGTTAAAAAATAAAGGGGGCCGTCCCCTGCGGGAGGATAGAGGTTTATGGAGAAAAAGAAGAAGAGTATTATTGCAAGGGTTGGACTTTGGTATCTGCTTATTCTTTCTATTTTTGCAGGCTATACAAATTGGTTGCCTCAGATTCGTGGGGATGCGCCAGAAGCAGCTGTTGCCGTTGACGTTTCTTCGGTTACTCCAGAGCAACTAAAAGAGATGGGCCAGAAAATTATTTTCGGAACAGATGATCCGGAAGGGGACTTAAGTGCAGGAAAGAATCCAGCTGGAAAGGGACAATGTCCGCTTTGTCATCAGTTCTTCATGGGGCAGAAGGCGGATCGGTGTCCTAATTTAATTGCGCTTCCAACAAGCGATCCAACGACTGATCCAGAGAAGTTGTTGCAAATCACGGAGGAAGAGCGGTCACATAAGCGTCCGTTAACCGATCGGTATAAGAAATTTCAGAATGATCTTGCGGAGGGAGAGCAAAATACAAAGATTAAGCCTCATGCGAAACCGGGTGGGGAATATCTGATTGAGTCGGAGTATTGTCCCAACTGTTTTGTGGTTGCAGGGTTTGCTCTAAAAGGGACGAATGATATGATCAGCCCGATGCCGATTATCAATAAGGCCCCGATTGAATTGACCGATACAGAGATTGTCTCTGTGGTCACTTTCTTACAGACTCGAAGTGGAGATATGACCAAGGCGACGGCGAAAGATTCGTGGGAGTCGTATTTTGGAAAGAAATTGGGGGCGGATGCGCCACCAGCGGCTGGTGCAACGCAGGCTTCTGCAGGTCCTACGATAGCGTTAGCCACTGATACGCCAGAGCAGATTGTAACCAAGATGGGCTGTTTTGCGTGTCATAAAGTTCCTGGAATTGCTGTGGCAAAGATTGGAATGGTTGGGCCATTACTGATTGAGGGAACGAATGCCCCAAATCGTATTAAGTCTCCTGAATATTTGAAGGCGGTTAAAGAGGGTAAGGCCCATGCAACAACGCCGAAAGATTATATTATGGAGTCTATTATGACCCCCGGTGTTTTTATTGTTCCAGGGTTTGCAGATGACATGTTAAAGGATTTCTCAACGAAGTTTACATTTGCTGCGCTGTCAAATATGGCGGATTATCTTTTACAGCAGACCGCTGATAAGGCCATTAAGGAAGGTTTGGATCGTCTTCCAAATGAGAAAGAAGGGTCATTAATGAAGACGGCCACTTTGAAAAAAGAAAAGAAAGCAGTTGAGGTTGCAACGGTTCAAGAGAATAAAAATCGTCCTTTGGTGGTTGCAAAGGCGGGGCAGTAGTGCTGTCCTCTGTAAAAAATAACGGAGATATGATGATGCTAAAGAGTAAGTTTTTATTTGCTGTGCTTTCTGTCCTTTTTTCATGCCCTGCTTTGGCTTTTGCGGGCGGGGGGGCTTCAGGATTTATTAACGCTGGAACATTTGCTCTTATTGTTGAACTTGGAATGGGGCTTACCGTTGTATTTTTGGCATGGTTTGTTAAGAATGTGCTAAAAATTCATATTCCAAAAATTGTGCAGGCGCCGTTGATCTGGATTGCTGCCTTCATTGTTTTTCGTGTGATCTTGCAGCCTCCGATTCCCTTCACGATTTTGGCGGTCTATATGGGAATTATTACCATTGCTATTCTTCTTTATTCCTCTATTGATGAGCCGTCGTGGCAGGAGTTTACCAAGCCGATTGGGATTATGCTTTGTGAGGACACAAAGAATGCGAAGACTTCCCGTTACATTGTTTTTGCAGCGTTACCACTTTTGATTGGCTATGGAACATACAACAATATTAGGCCTAAATTTGAAGAGCCTGTTGAGTTGAGAACGGTTCATCCGGCACCTCCTGCGAGTATTAATATTCACGGTAAGATATTAAATCTTCAAACCGAATATAATCCATTCCGTGGAAAGGGTGCGGATGGAAAGGAGGAGGCGGGTGCGCAGTATATGGGGAAAAATCCATTTGCTCCAGATGCTCCGAAATATCTCCAGAACGTGAAAGATGGCGGGGAAATATTCTTTGGTACGGCTGGCTGTATGTTTTGTCATGGGGATAATTTGGATGGGAGCGGTATGTTCGCGTTTGCATTTAATCCAATTCCTGCGAATTTTGCCGATCCAGGTACGATTGCTCAGCTTCAGGAAACCTTTGTGTTATGGAGGGTTTCAAAAGGTGGGCCGGGGGTTCCACGTGAGACTTTCCCCTGGGCTTCTGCCATGCCACCTTGGGAGAAGCATATTACACAGGATGAGATGTGGAAGGTTATTATGTTTGAATACTGGCATACTGGATTTTATCCTCGAACATGGGATTAGGTTAAGGGAGAATAGAAAAAATGAGATTAAGCGTGATCTTTTCAGTTTTTGTTTTTGTGGTTGCCTTTGGGGCAGGCGCAACCGTCTTTTCACAAGAGCTTCCAAAGCCTGGGGCTTATAAACCTTCTGTTCCGACACCGGCTGATATTGAAGCAGGAAAGGCGGTTTATTTTCGGAAGTGCGTTTGGTGTCATGGTCCAGAGGGTGCGGGAGATGGGGGGTCGGCAAGGCGGCTTGCAACAAAGCCAAGGAATTTCAATCAGGGAACATTTAAGATTCGCCATACTGCATCTGGGGAGCTTCCGACGGATGAGGATCTTTTTCTAACGGTTACGCATGGGTTGCCGGGTTCGGCCATGCCGCCTTGGGGCGATATTTTATCGGAACAAGAACGTAAACAGGTGATTGCGTTTGTAAAGACCAACTTGGTTAAAGATCGAAAATTTGATGATCCCGATGAAACCTTCACTGTGATTGACTATGGCACACAGATTCCCTCTTCGGAAGAGTCTATCAAGAAGGGGAAAGAAATTTTTATGACGAAGGCCAAGTGTGTGGAGTGTCATGGCGTTGAAGGGCGTGGGAATGGCAATCTGACCCAAAGAGATGATTGGGGATTCCCGATCTTCCCAGCTAATTTAGCCAAGCCGTGGAATCTTCGTGGTAATCGTCGTGATCCCTATAATCCTCAGAACATTTTTCGCGAAGTATCAACGGGCTTAAATGGAACACCGATGCCTTCCTTTGCTGATACCCTTTCAGTTGACGAGCGTTGGCATGTGGCGAATTTTGTGATGTCTTTGTCTAATCATTATGAGATCGAGAAATCAACAAATAAGCCAAAAATTGGGTTTGTTATTAAGGGGAAGTTTTTAGAACAAGGGGAGACCCCAAATGATCCAAGCGATCCAAGATGGGCAGGTCTCGATCCGCAATATGTGGGAATGGGGAGTCAGATTATCCAGCCGCCGCGTCATTTTTTGAGAACGGTTGAGGATATTCGGGTCCGGTCACTTTTCAATAAAAAAGAGGTAGCCTTCCTGTTTGAGTGGGATGATCGGACAGAATCCAAACGAGATGAGAGTCGTCCGGCCGTTTATGATGCCAAGGCGATATCGTCTATATCTTTCCCGAGCGAAAGATATACGACGACGAATCTCACACATGAGGATGATGAGGCGGTTGGCCCATTGAAGGGAGTTCGTCCACCAGAAGTGGGTACCTATAATGATGGCATTGCAATTCAATTTGCACAGGCTTGGCAAAAATTGCCTTCGCCAGAAAAGCCCTATTTTATTCATGGGGACGAGAAAAGAGGCGTGGATATCTGGAAATGGGAATCGGATAACACGACAAAAGAGATGGAAGGAAACGGGATAGATAAAGTGATTGCGAGAGACTCTTCCAATGTAAAGGTTTCAAGTGCCAAGTGGACAAATGGCCGTTGGCAGGTCGTGATGAAGCGGCCATTAGAAACAACAGATAAAGAGAAATCGGCTCAGCTTGAGGTTGGAAAGAATATCCCAATTGTCTTTTTTGCGTGGGATGGGGATGCGGGCGAGCATGATGGAAAGATGGCACTTTCGACCTATTACTATCTGATGTTGGAACCGCCTGTTCCACAGCGTGTTTATGTTATTCCGCCTATTGTTGCAGGTGTTGTACTTTTGATTGAGGGATGGGTATTTTTAGTGGCAAGAAAGAAAAAGAAGGAAAGAGAGGAAGAGGAAAGAGCAAAGGTGTAAGCCTGGATTTCTTTCATGTTTATTTTTTGCGTATGAGTCGTGGTAAGAGTAGGGGAGAAGGGGTGATACACGGCAGTTTGTGTATTCACCCCTTTCTTTTTTTGTGGATAGTAAGGAGTAAAATATGAGTAATAGTTCAGAATTTCTTTTTACCTCTGAATCGGTGACAGAGGGGCATCCGGATAAAATAGCAGATCAAATTTCAGATGCAATTTTAGATTCTATTATCTCCCAAGATCCAACGTGTCGTGTGGCCTGTGAAACCCTTGTTACAACTGGAATGGCGGTTGTTGCAGGAGAGATTACGACGAACTGTTATATTGAGATTCCAGATGTAGTACGAGAAACAATTAAGTCTGTTGGATATACCCGTGCAAAGTATGGATTTGATTATGAGACGTGTGCGGTACTGACGGCGATTCATAGCCAGTCTCCCGATATTGCGATGGGTGTGGATACCGGTGGGGCTGGAGATCAGGGACTCATGTTTGGTTATGCGACGAATGAGACGCCTGATTTCATGCCGACACCGATCTTTTTAGCACATAAAATTACAAAACGGTTGGCCGAGATGAGGAAAACAGGGATACTTCCTTATTTAAGACCCGATGGAAAATCTCAGGTGACGGTTTCATATAAGGATGGTAAGCCCCATCGTGTGACTTGTGTTGTGGTTTCTACACAGCATAGTGAAGATATTACATTAAAGGAGTTGAGAGAAGATGTGATTTCAAAGGTAATTTTTCCTTCTATTCCGGAAGATCTGATAGATGAGGAGACAATTATTTATCATGTGAATCCCACTGGACGATTTGTGATTGGCGGGCCACAGGGGGACACAGGGCTTACGGGACGTAAGATTATTGTGGATACCTATGGCGGATGGGCGAGTCATGGTGGTGGTGCGTTCTCTGGGAAGGACCCGAGTAAAGTGGACCGGTCTGCCTGTTATATGGCCCGTTATATTGCAAAGAATTTAGTCCAGGCGGGCGTTTCTGACCAATGCCAGATTCAAATTGCGTATGCGATTGGCGTGGCGGACCCTGTTTCTATTTTAATTGATACAAAAGGGTCTACGAAAATTTCTCAAGATCAATTGGTGAAGGCGGTGCGGGATTTATTTCCAATGACACCTAGGGGGATTATTGAGCACTTGAAACTGCGCCGACCGATTTATAAAAAGACAGCTGCTTATGGTCATTTTGGAAGAAATGATCCTGATTTTACATGGGAGGCCACCGACAAGGTGGAAGCGTTAAAACAGGCGTTGGGGTTGTAGGGGCACGTTGCAACGTGCCCCTACTGTCGGAGGATTAGATAGAAAGGAAAGATGAAGATGGATTACGATATTAAGGATATTGGGTTACGAGAAAAAGGAAGAAATCGTATGGGATGGGCCGAACAGGAAATGCCTGTTTTGCGTGCGATTAAAAAACGATTTAAGAAGGAAAGACCATTGGCAGGGCTTCGACTTTCGGCCTGTCTTCATGTGACGTCCGAGACGGCCAATCTCATGGATACGTTGAAAGCCGGTGGAGCCGATGTTGTGCTTTGTGCCTCTAATCCATTGTCTACGCAGGATGATATTGCGGCAACGCTGGTTGCTGATTACCAAATCGCAACTTACGCGATCAAGGGGGAAGACAATAAACGCTATTATCAACATCTTGAGGCGGCATTGGCTCATAATCCAGTCATTACGATGGATGACGGTGCGGATTTGGTCTCGCAGATTCATTCTTCCAAAAAGAAATTTTCCGTAATTGGTGGCACCGAAGAAACAACAACCGGTGTGGTTCGCTTACGCGCTATGGCTGAAAAAGGGATTTTGAAATTCCCTGTGATTTCGGTCAACGATGCCGATACAAAATATTTATTTGATAATCGCTATGGAACGGGACAAAGCACACTGGATGGAATCCTTCGCGCCACAAATCGTCTTATTGCCGGTTCTGTTTTTGTCGTGGTGGGGTACGGTTGGTGTGGCCGCGGGATGGCGCGGCGAGCAGCGGGTATGGGGGCTTCAGTCATCGTGACGGAAATTGATCCGGTCAAGGCTATTGAAGCGGTGATGGACGGCTATCGCGTGTTACCGATGGAAGAAGCGGCGCCGCTCGGCAATTTTTTTGTAACATTGACCGGCAACACAAAGGTGCTTCGTAAAGAGCACTTTGAACAAATGAAAGATGGCGCCATTGTTTGTAACTCTGGACATTTTAATGTGGAGATTGATATTTCTGCATTGGAAAAACTTTCAAAAAAGAAGCGTCTGGTCCGCGACTTTGTGGATGAGTATACTTTATTGGATGGAAGAAGAATTAACCTGTTGGGAGAAGGCCGATTGATTAATCTTGCTTCTGCCGAAGGACATCCGGCTGCCGTGATGGATATGAGCTTTGCCAATCAGGCGCTTTCCGCTGAATATATTGCAAAAGAGGCGGGAAAGTTGGAGAACAAGGTCTATGTGGTTCCCAAGGAGATTGATGCGTCTATTGCACGATTGAAGCTTCAATCCATTGGAATTGAGATTGATAAGTTGACCCGCGAGCAGGTGAAGTACCTGGCTTCGTGGGATATGGGAACGTAATCGTTTCTCATTGCGTTTTGTGTAGGGGCAGGCCTGTGTGCCTGCCCTCCTGTGTGGCCGCACAGAGTTCCCCGAACCATGGCTCTCTCGTCCCTCTCCCCTAAATAAAATATGGCTTGGTTTAAGAAAGAAAAAAAAGACGAAGAGTCCGAACCCACGTCTCTAAAGACAAAAAGTTCTGAAGGACTTTGGGTCAAATGTAATAATTGTCGCGAGATTATCTACCGCAAGGAATTAGAACGCCGCGGAAAGGTCTGTCCCAAATGCCAGTATCATTTTCCGATCTCCTTAAAGGAGCGGATTGCAATGGTTGTGGATGAAGGCTCTTTCAAAGAGATCGAACAAAATCTTGCTCCAGAAGATCCACTCTCCTTCAAAGATACTGCCAAATACAAGGATCGTCTAAAGGTCTATCAGGAAAAGACCGGCCAAAAAGACGCAATTGTTATCGGAACCGGGGAGATCCAAGATCGCCAGGTGGTTTTTGGGTTTATGAATTTTGCCTTTATGGGAGGCAGCATGGGGTCGGTTGTGGGAGAGAAACTGGCTCGTGCGGCTGAATATGCGATGTCCCACAAAACCCCTTTGATTTTCTTCTCGGCATCGGGAGGCGCACGGATGCAGGAAGGAACGCTTTCTTTAATGCAGATGGCCAAAAGTTCTGCCGCGTTGGCGCGTCTTCAGATGGCAGGAGTTCCGTATATTTCTGTTTTGACGGATCCGACGTTTGGTGGAGTGACGGCGAGTTTTGCGATGTTAGGTGATATTATATTGGCCGAACCCAAAGCGTTGATTGGATTTGCCGGCCAGCGTGTGATTGAAAAAACAATTAAGCAGCAGTTGCCGCCAGGATTTCAGCGTGCCGAGTTTTTATTAGAGCATGGAATGATTGATCGTATTGTCGAACGCAGCCAATTAAGAGAGACGCTGGCTCGACTGCTTTCATTTTTTTAAATTTCCCAAACAATCCAAAGAAAGAAAAGACTGATATGGAATGGATATTCACGCTAGAAGGCTTAATGGCGTTGGCAACGCTGACTGCGCTTGAGATCGTATTGGGGATTGATAATATTATTTTTATCTCTCTCTTATCGGGTCGGCTCCCAGAGGGACAACGGGATCGGGCAAGAACATTAGGTCTTGCCGTGGCGATGCTGACGCGCGTCGGACTGCTTCTTTCGTTGACTTGGGTGATGGGGCTGACCCTGCCGCTGATCACCATTCTTAGTCATGATTTGTCAGGTCGGGATTTAATTTTAATTGCGGGCGGACTTTTTCTGTTGGCAAAAAGCACACACGAAATTCACAATCATGTTGAGGGATATGAAGGGGAGAAACAAGAAAAAGTGGCTGCTGGATTTATTTCGGTTCTCGTTCAGATTGCCATTTTAGATATTGTCTTTTCTTTAGACTCGGTGATTACCGCGGTGGGTTTGGCCGACGAAGTAATGATTATGATTATTGCGATTGTGATTGCCGTTCTTGTCATGATGATGTCAGCCAAAGCGATTAGCGATTTTGTGGAGAAACACCCTACACTCAAAATGCTGGCATTGAGCTTTCTGATTTTGGTTGGGGTCTCGCTATTGGGAGAAGGGCTGAAATTTCATATTCCAAAAGGGTATATTTATTTTGCGATGGCTTTTTCTCTCGGTGTGGAAATCATCAATATCAAAATACGGACGAAACGGGGAAGTTCAGTCAAATTGCATCAGAGATGACGCGGCCTCTGGCACTTAACGGTTGTCGTCTGATGAGGTGGCACAGGCATCTTGCCTGTGCTTATGTTCGGAGCGTAACAAAGTAAGTTGACTCACCCGTTTGCCAATGGGGGATGTCCTCCTCGTGACAAACAGATACTTTCGCACAGGCTGGATGGAAACCCGTGCTACCTTATGAGTGTGGCAATTTTACGTGCGGGCGGTGCTTGTAGCGTTGTGCCATTCGGAAGGACTTCCAGTAGGAGTGCCCTGATATCATCCGGGGTGGGACTTCTTTCAACCGCAGACGCAAGCCTTTCTAAAAAGAAAGGAATATTGTGGGTGATTTTTCCGCTTTTCGCGACGGAGATTTTATCATGCGGCGTCTTTTGCAGCACCTCTCCATTTTCAAATAGGACTTCCGTTAATTTCTCTCCCTTTCTCAATCCGACGAATTGGATCGGAATATCAATGTTAGGGGTGAGACCAGAAAGAATAATCATTGTTCTTGCAAGATCAAGTATTTTATAAGGCTCTCCCATATCCAAAACAAAAATCTCGCCGCCTTGGCCCAACACCGCAGATTGCAAAACCAATTGGACGGCCTCTTGGATTGAAATAAAATATCGCTTCACCTCCGGATCGGTGACCGTCACAGGGCCGCCTTTCTTGATTTGGCTTCGGAAAAGTGGTACCACGCTTCCATTGCTTTCCAAGACATTTCCAAAGCGAACAGTTACGAGTCGCGTTTTTGTCCTTGGGGCAAAGTATTGAACGATCATTTCCGCAATCCGTTTTGTCGCGCCCATGACGCTGGATGGATAAACCGCTTTGTCAGTTGAAATCAGAACAAACGACTCCGCTTCATGGCGAAGGGCAGCAAGCAGAATTTTTGCGGTTCCCAAGATGTTGTTTCTTACGGCATCCGCCGGATTTTCTTCCATCAGCGGAACGTGTTTATAAGCAGCCGCGTGAAAAACAATTTTCGGCCGATAATAGCCAAACACTTCCGTTACCTTTTTCGCATTGAGAATATCGCCCAATACACTCACAATCGAAACCGTTGGAAACTTTGTTTTCAGATCAATCATAATATGATGTAAATTGTTTTCGTTCTGCTCATAAAGAATGAGCGATTCTGGAGAAAAGGTGGCAATTTGTCTGCAAAGCTCACTGCCAATGGAGCCCCCTGCACCGGTGACCAGAACGGTTTTCCCCCGCACCGCTTTTTCGATTTCATCTTTTTCAATCGTGATTTCAGCCCGGCCAATTAAGTCTTCGATGTCTAAAGTGTGCAAATCGGACATGCCAACCTCGCCATTTAAGACGGCCGGAAGATTCGGGACCGTCTTGATGGGCAGACCCAACGATTTACACTGATTGAGAATCCCCTTTGTTTCAACTGAAGTTGCAGAAGGAAGCGCAATGATTATTTCTTCCGCTCCGACTTGTTTCACCACAGCTTCTAACATGCTGCGATCTCCAAGTACGGGGATGCGATGCACATGTACATTTTGTTTTCGAGGGTCGTCATCAATAAACGCAACCGGCTGGCGATTGTACGAGGGATTTTGAATCATATCACGGGCAATCATTGCGCCGGCATTCCCCGCACCAATAATCAAGACCTTTCTGGTGCTGGTTGTCATGAAAGTTAGATTTTTGTAAATACTCTTCGTACAGCGGAGTGTCGCTATCATGCCTAAAAAAAGAATGGCATCTGTAATCAAGACTGATGTGGGATATCCTGCAATAGAAAAGAGATTGCGTGTAGCCCAAATCAGACCCGAGCTTGAGACGCCGGCGATCCCGATCTGGATAATGTCTATCATGTTTACATAACGCCACAGTGCAGTATGGAGTCCCATAAAATAAAGGGAGGCCAAACGAAAGAGAAGGAGAATTGGCAATGTCGTGATAAAGGCATTCATGGAAGCTGCCGGAATCTGGCCGTCAAATCGAAGTAGAAAGGCAAAATAGCTTGATGCGGTGATCACCAAGGTATGCAAAACAAAAACGGTGCATGTCCGATATCGCGTCAGGATATCTCGTACCGAGAGCGTTTCCGTATTGCGAGGAGCCGGGATAGATTGCGAAGCCGTCGTTGCTCCAAGCGGCCACGACAAGACAGAATTAACGATGAATGTGATTAAAATTTTGATGTCCAATGAGAGCGTTTGGTGAGAAACATAGTCCTTTGCCAATTTCATCTTTTTTAGAAAAAACGGGGAGGGAGGGTCTCCATCTCGGGCTTTAATCGGAGGGGGGGGCTGATCGTCTAATGAGATAGAGAAAAGATCAATGATACCGGGTTGCATTTTTAAAATAACCTCAAACTCTTTTTGAAAGAAAGCGACATCGAAAGGTCTTTCGGGCCGTGGGCCGATCAAACTCATATCTCCTTTGAGTACGTTGATCAATTGGGGAAAGCGTTCGGCATGCAGACGGGCCAATACTTTATCGAGCCATAAAGTCTCCTTTTTAGCCTGATTGGGGTCGGCTCCTGCCTTGGGGTCCAATGCGGTATTAAAACCGTATAGATGGAAAAGACGAAATCGCTGACCAAATACCTTTCGGGTTTGAAAGACCGGATGCCCAGTTTTCCATTTGATCAAGATCGCAATGGCAAGAAAAAATGGGGCAAAAAGTGCGAGACCAACGAAAGCAAAGAAAAGATCAAAGGCACGTTTTTTCATAAGGTTATCGTTTTAGTTTGGGCGACAGTGGTGCAAGCGTGAAACGAGTATGAAAGCAAATTCAAGTTTAAGATGCAACGATCTGTATTGTCAAATAAAAAAGGCCTGTTATTCATGGCCATCTGGCCCCCTAAAACAGAGATAGGAGTTTAAAAAAGCTTGGAAGCCCTCTTGGATATTGG
>JBBTIN010000002.1:0-10972 GCA_038059935.1 Nitrospirota bacterium | reverse complement strand
CGTATCATCCCTTATATCTTGACAAGCAACTTTTTTATCTTACAATTTTATCATACTAATTACGCTTATATTTTTGGGCAGAGGGGGCAGTATGGGAAAAACTAAAATTACCGTCACACTTGAAGAAACCCTCGTAGAGGGGTTGGACCGATTTTCAGAACAGCGAGCCCAGAGCCGTAGCCAAATCGTGGAAGAAGCCGTCCGGGCTTGGGAACGTAAGTAAATCGAACAGGAACTCATTGAAGGCTATCAGGCCATGGCCCAAGAAGATCTGGAGAGGGCTGAAATCCATTTCCCAGCTGGATTAGAAGCGTTAAAATGAGCACTCCAGTCTGTCACCGGGGGGAGATATGGCTTGTCAATTTCAATCCGGGCCGAGGGAGTGAACAGAAAGGAATCCGGCCTGCCTTCATTGTTCAGAACAATGTCGGGAATCAGTACGCTGCCACGACGATCGTCGCCGCGATCACCACCACACTAAAAAAGTACCCCGTAACGGTGTTGTTAACCCCTCCTGAAGGAAGATTGAAAGAACCCTCTATGGTTAATTTGGCCCAGATGCTGACCATTGACAAAACTCGCCTGATAAAACGATTCGGATCGGTCAGCGTAGAAAAACAAAGAGAGATCGATACTGCGATCAGAGTCAGTCTGGGACTGGAAGAGAAAAGAGAATAAAAATGTTCGTTCGTTTTCCATCTAGACAATGGGGTCCACCTTCGTTGTGCAATTGCAATCACAACATGATTCATTTAGAATGGCTCGCTTACGAAAAGGAGAGGTGGCCGAGCGGCTGAAGGCAGCGGTTTGCTAAACCGCCGTAGGGGTAACACTCTACCCAGGGTTCAAATCCCTGCCTCTCCGCCAATTTTTTCACGATGAGGAAAACGCAATGATTGATTTTACATTTACAGAAGAGCAAGTCATGCTCCGAGACATGGTGAGAAAGTTTGCCCAAAATGAGGTCAAACCTCTTGCCCGACAGATTGATAAAGAACAAAACGTTGATCTTGTTAAATCGCTTCTTAAAAAGGGAAGCGAATTGGGATTAACCGGCATCCTCTTCCCAGAGGCATACGGCGGCTCTGGAATGGGAGAGATTGGCTATTGCATCTTACTCGAAGAACTTTCTTATGCCTGTGCCTCCACAACAGTCAGCTATGGTGCCCACATGGGGCTTGCGGGCATGTCAATTTTAATCGGCGGCACCGAAGCGCAAAAACAAAAATATCTCACCGCTTTAGTCGCAGGAACAAAGATCGGTGCGTATGCCTTAACCGAACCTGGTGCGGGATCCGATGCGGCCAATTTACAGCTTTCCGCACGGGAAGACGGCGATTTTTATATCTTAAATGGAACGAAGCTTTGGATTACGAATGGCGACATTGCAGACATCATTATTGTTTATGCGTCAACGGATGCGAAGCTGAAAGCCCGCGGCGGGATTACTGCATTTATTGTTGATGCCCCAACGGAAGGTTTTACAGCCAATCGGATTCACGATAAGATGGGATTGCGCGGCTCATCCACTGCAGAATTGGTTTTTCAGGATGTCCGTGTTCCAAAAGAAAATCTGCTGGGCAAACTCGGTTACGGATTTCAGATCGCGATGCAAACGCTAGACGAATCCCGACTTTCGTTGGCCGCCGGCTGCTTGGGCGCAGCCAAAGAGATGATCGCGATGTCGGTTAGTTTTGCCAAAAAGCGCATTGCGTTTGGACAGCCGATTGCGGCGTTTCAGGCGATTCAAATGATGATTGCCGATATGGCCTCCGAAGTTTATCAGATGGAATCGGTCATCTATCGCACCGCTTGGATGTTTGATCAGGGAAAGAAGATCGCGCGCGAAGGGGCCATTTGCAAGCTATTTTGTTCTGAAGCGTTGGGCCGTGTTGTGGACAATGCGGTTCAAATTCACGGCGGAAACGGTTTTATGGGAGAACATCCGGTCGAACGCTATTATCGGGATGCCCGAATCAATCGCATTTTTGAAGGAACCAATGAAATTCAGAGAATCGTGATTGCCGAAGATATCCTCAAAAACGGTTAATTATGAATATTGCCGTTTGTGTCAAGCAAGTTCCCGCAACCGATTCCCGTATCAAACACGCTTCGCAAGGAAACGAGATTGATCATAACGATCTGTCGTATGTGGTGAACCCTTACGATGAGTTTGGTGTCGAAGAAGCGTTGAGACTGAAGGCACAAATTCCGGGAACGGTTGTGACCGTGATTACCATTGGCCCGGAGAAAGCGTCCGAGGTTTTGAAAACGTGTTTGGCCATCGGCGCGGATCGCGCGATTCATTTGAAGAATCCGGAATTGGCAGGAGGGGATGCGTATGCGACCGGTCTGGTGTTGTCCGCCGCGTTAAAATTAGGGAACTATGATATTGTTTTTTTCGGAAAACACGCGATTGATTCCGATAGCAGTGCCGTTCCGATTCATACGGCGGAATTTATGGGGCTGCCTCATGTCTCGGTCATCACCAAATTGGTTGTCTTTCCGGAGGAAAAACGAGCCATTGCGACGCGCCAAATTGAAGGTGCATCGGAGGTGATTGAAACGCCGCTTCCTGCAATCTTTTCTTGTCATAAAGAATTGAATGAACCGCGCTATGCGACATTGGCCGGAATCATGAAGGCAAAGCAAAAAACACTCACGGTCATGACGCTTCAAGAACTGGGCCTTTCGGAAGATCAGGTTGGGGTGAAGGGGTCAAAACTTATTATTGAGTGTTTGGAATTGCCACCGCCTCGCAAAGCGGGAACGATCCTGACGGGAGCTACGCATGTAGCCGTCTCTGATTTGATTCGTCTTCTTCATGAAGAGGCAAAAATTCTCTGAGGTAAAGGTTCTCTAGTGAGGTCTCGTTCAAAATGACTCAAAGTGATCGTCCTGCTTTCAAAACAGCATTGGTTTTAGCGGGAGGCGGTATTCCCGGCTGGATGTATGAAATCGGCTGTCTCACTGCGCTTGATGATTTTTTTGATAATTTCTCGGTCAATCAATTTAACATTTATGTTGGAACGAGTGCGGGTGCTGCGGTTGCAGCCATCATGGCCAACGGGATCAAGCCGCGAGACATTTATGAAGACATTAAGGCCGAACGAAAGACCTCTGCAAATTTTGCGCGGAAAGATATCTATGGCTTGGGTTATCAAGAAACCTACAGCAGCTTAAAGAAGTTTTTTCGGTCTTTATATCAAATTGCAAAATATTATTATCAGTCGAAAAAGCCCCTGTCACTGCTTGAAATTTTGGAGATGCTGCAAGAGTCGCTCCCTTCCGGTATTTTTACGATCAAGAATCTCGATCTTTTTTTGTCCAACCAGTTTAGTCAAAACGGATATACAAACGATTTTCGAAAGTTAAAAAAAGAACTGTATATTCCCGCTGTTAATCTAGATTTGGGACAGTATGATGTCTTTGGAGAGCCAGGCCCAGAAGGGTTTGACGATGTTCCGATCTCCTTGGCAGTTTCTGCCTCTTCTGCGATCCCCATTTTCTTTCAGCCGGTACATATCAAAGGAAACGATTATATTGATGGCGGTGTCGGTCGCGTCGCCTATATGGATATTGCAATGAATCATGGCGCGGAGCTGATGTGGATTATCAATCCGATTCAGTATATTAAAAATGATCGAAACAAGGTGAAGCTTCCTTCGATTATGGGAGGCTCTCCGACGATTAAGGATAAAGGCGTTGCCTATATTTACGATCAATCGCTGCGTATTAACACGGCAACGCGCATTTATCTTGCCATTAAACGTTACCGCGCGGAGCATCCCCAAAAAGATTTTGTACTGCTAGAGCCGGATCAATCGGAGACCGTTTTATTTTCACATCATCCCGTTAGTTTCGACGCAAAATCGGAAATTATGCAGTATGGGTATGTTTCAACAATGGAAAAGTTGAAAGCGGAATTTCATTATTATCAGGACGTTTTAAGCCGGTATCATATTAAAGTCCGGCTGGATAAATTTTCGGGACCATAAAAACCTGATGGTTGGGTGCTCTTAAGGAGAAGTAAAAATGGCGGTTATTCTTGTTTTTGCGGAAGCGCGCGATGGTAAACTCAAAACCGTTTCGCTGGAGGCATTATGCGAGGCGCGAAGGCTCTTCCCAGAGGGGCAGATCAGCGCGGTCATCATTGGAGACAGCGTTTCCACGCATGCGGAGGCACTCTCACAAATGGGCGCGAATGTTGTTCGTTGCTACGATGACCCCGCCCTTCGTTTTTATTCTTCCGAGCAATATGCGCAAATCGTTGTGGCTTTCGAGAAAGAGAATCCGCCTTCGCTAATTCTGATGGGTGCCACTGCAATGGGGCGCGATTTAGGCGCAAAGATTGCCGCAAGGCTTCATGCGCCGTTCGCGCAAGATTGTACCGCGTTTGAAATCAAGGATGACGGAGAACTGCTTGCGACTCGGCCCATCTACGGCGGGAAGCTGATGGCAAAAGTGCGAAAGGCACGTGGGGAGACTTGTCTTGTTGCAACAGTTCGTCCCAATGCGTTCCCGACACGAGTTCCTTCCGGCACCAGCGCACCAATGGTTCAAAAGATGATTCAAAAAATGGCGATGCCCTCATTTGATGAAACAAAGCCGAGGGCATTGGTGATAGAGGTGGTCGCTGCTGCGGTCGGAAAGACCGATTTGACTGAAGCCCAAATGATTGTTTCGGGTGGAAGAGGTTTAAGAGAGGCGGCCAATTTTAGTTTGATCGAAGAGTTGGCTGCCGTTTTAGGCGCGGCGGTCGGGGCATCTCGTGCCGCTGTGGATGCGGGATGGAAACCGCACGCGTTTCAAGTGGGACTCACGGGGAAGACGGTCTCTCCGCTGCTTTATATCGCTTGCGGAATTTCAGGGGCCATTCAGCATCAAGCCGGCATGTCGTCTTCTAAGTGCATTGTGGCGATCAACAAGGACATCAATGCCCCGATCTTCAAGATTGCGGATTACGGTATTGTTGGCGATCTTTTCGAGGTCATCCCCCTTCTCACCCAATCGCTTCGAAAGTAGGGGCGAACTAATTTTTCGCCACACTCTAGAAAGGGTTTTAAGGTGCCTCTAACACATTCTTAGAGGCACCCGTTGATTGATCAGCGGTAACGAAAAAACGTTAGATTCGTATTACTTCTTCACGCCAAAGATGGCATCTTTCGCGGCCTTTGATACCCTGAACTTGATTACTTTCTTTGCAGCGATCTTAATCGCTTCACCGGTCTTTGGGTTTCTTCCCATACGGGCCTTCCGGTTTGAGAGAACCAATTTCCCAATCCCAGGAAGCGTAAATGTATTTTTTGCCTCTTTATAGGCCATCTGTGCAAGGTTATCTAAAATTTGTGCCGCAAGTTTTTTGGTGATCTCGGCATTATCAGCAACTTTTTCAGTAATCTGTGATTTCGTTAATGGCTTCCCCATCATCTTCTCCTCTATGAAGTTTTATATGTTTACAACCAATACCGGCTGTCCTCTTGAAGAGTAGGAAATTACACTATTTTTAGTGATGAGTCAAGTCAGTGACTGTCAATAAAGGCGATTGTCATTTTTTTGTGGTATAGTCCAATCTGTCTATTTTACGGAGAGATCAAGATGCCCCTTCTTTCAATGGAAGCACTCGTCCTCTCGTCGCTTCGTCTGGGCGATGAGGATAAATTAATTACCTTTTTTACGTTAACCCACGGAAAAATATCTGGTGTTGCAAAAGGGGCACGGCGATTCAAAAACCGATTTGGCGCATCGCTCGAGCCGTTCACGCATTGTCATTTGGTTCTCTTTGAAAAAGCAAATAATAAACTAGCCAGAATCAATCAGGCCGATATTTTATATTCGTTTCGGAAATTGCGGGAAGAGTGGGAAACCATTGAACGCGGCACACAGATGGTGAAACTTCTGTTGCGCATCACGCCTGAAGGACAGCCCCATCCGGGGCTCTATCATCTGATGAAAAAGGCGTTGGTCTTTTTAGAAGCAGGCCATGATCGGCATCTTTCTGAAATTTTGTTTATGGCCTATCTGATCGCGGAGAGCGGCTATCAACCCCGATGGGATTGCTGTGTTCGATGCAATCTGCCGATCCTCACGGATTACACCATCCATAAAATTACCGCTATTTTTTCTCACTCGGAAGGGGGCATGTTTTGTCAGCAATGCGCGGCAATATCGGCCGAGATCACTGCAACGGGCACTCCGGTTTCTCCATCGGGACTTTCTTTTCTTCAGATGATTTCTAAAATTGCCTTTGAGTCTGCCCAGAGTCACGCACCCAGTCTTCTCATCAAGCGGGAGGTTGAAACGCTGCTGCGGGATTATTGGACTTATTTGATCGGTTCACGTCGCGGGAGCCGCGCTTTTTAGAGAGGTTCTAAAAATCTCAACGACAAAACCGCCTTGGATTTCAGAAAGGGGAGGGCGGCATTTTTTGACCCGCACCCAAACCGACTCCACCATGGAATCTTCCAGCACCGTTTGCGCGATCTTTTCAGTCAAGGTTTCAATCAGATTAAGAGACGTTGTCCGTCCCAGATGAATAATCTTACGACAGATCAAATCATAATCTATGTTGTCCTCTAGGCGATCGGAAACGGTATTGATTTTTCCCGTGAGTTCAATATCCACGCTGATCGGTTGCAAGATTGCGCGTTCTTCTTCTGTGGTGCCAATACTGGCGTCCAACGTAATTTGATAAATCGCTATTTTATCCATAATGGTGGCACGGCCACCTCCGAGAACGACTGCTCCGCAGTCTATAAACCGCCCCCTACTCATTCGGTGTTCGTACCAAATGGGTGAGCCGTTCTCCCTTGAGCAGATGTTGGGAGACGAAGTCGTCAATTGTTTCTTCTGCCAGATGTCCGTACCATGTTCCAGATTGATCTGGGCCGTCTCCGTAGATCACGAGATTGGGGCCTTCGCCGCATTGGCCTAAACAGCGGCAAAGTGTTAGACGAATGCCCTTTATTTTTTTCTCGTCCAGTCGTTCCAGTAACCGATGGAGTGAATCTTCCGCACCCTCTTGGGTGCAGGTTGTTCCGGTACAAAGAAAAAGGTGTTGTGAACGAGACATAATTATAAGACTATAAATTGACAGTAAGGTTTGATTTATACAGCGACCAACGGGAAGCTGTCACTCCCGCCTACCCGCTAGGGTACGGAGTTTTTTGATGAGTTTTTCTTCTAACTGTCGAACGCGCTCTTTGGATATATTATATTTTGCACCCAATTCATCTAGTGTCATGGGCTGCTCGGATAAAATTCGAGACGATAAAATATCTTGATCTCGTGCGTTCAGTGTTTTGGAAAAAGCCGCCAGTTTTGATTGGAATAGACGCATGATTTGCGCCTTGGACACCGTCTCTTCAATCCCTTCCTCTTCGGAAGGAATGGTTTCAATTAGGGTTGTTTCAGAGTCGGCATCACCAACTGGCGAATACAGTGAAATCTCGTGTCCCGGCAGCAGACGTTGCTCGACATCAATCACATCTTCTTCTTTGACATGAAGCCTATCGGCCAATAGTTTTGGAGTCGCAACACAGCCCAATTTTTCCAGCCGTTCTCGCTCTTTTGAGAGATTGAAAAAAAGTTTACGTTGAGACTCGGTCGTTCCAATTTTAACCAGACGCCAATTTTGAATGATATATTTTAAGATATAAGCGCGTATCCACCATGTTGCGTAGGTCGAGACGCGGATATTCCGATACGGATCAAATTTCTGAATCGCCTGCATCAGCCCCATATTGCCCTCTTGAATGAGATCCATGGTGTCCAAGGGCAGATTCCGATATTCCATGGCAATCGCGGCGACCAATCGCAGGTGAGACAAAACCAGATTGGTAATTGCCTGCAGTGCCTCTTCGTCCGTTGACTTGGATAAGAGCGCCAAGCGCATCTCCTCTTCACGCGAGAGATAGGGATACTTCCGAATTTCAATCAAATAATGATGCAGCAGGTCGTAGCGGACGACCTCCTGTTCAGAGGATGGCGGCGGCTCAAACACATGGGTCTCATCGGACTCGTCTTTTTCTGAATGGGGGTCGTCATCATCGGAATGGTCAAAATTGTAAGAGGAGTCGTTTTCTTCAATACCGGCCTCTTGTTCCTGATCTTCTTCCATGACGGCAGTTCGACCTCCAAGGGTTTTCATGGCAGGACTTTGATCTTTGCTGCTTCAAGATTCCCCACGACAACCAATGATATCTGGTCGGGGGAAAGATAGGTTTGTGCCGCTTTCAATATTGATTCTTGTGTAACCTTCTCAATATATTTTGGATAATCATCAAAATAGGCAAGTCCCAGTTCGTGGAAACCGACGGAGGAGAGCAGCTTGGAAAGCTTCGTGGTGGTTTCAAGACGCAACGGAAAAGAGCCAATCATATAGGCCTTCGCTTCAGCCAACTCGGTTTCTGTCACCCCTGTCTTGCGAATAAGGGCAATCTCTTCTTGCACGGCCGCAATCGCCTCGTTTGTATTGCTCGCCTTGGTTTGCAGCGTGATTTCAAACGATCCTTCTTGGCGGTAAGGACTAAATGCGGAGTAGACCGAATAGACTAACCCTTTATTATCGCGAATATGGGTCAGCAGTCGAGACGAAAAACCGCCGCCGCCTAAAATATAGTTCATGACGGCAATCGGATAGAAATCAGAATGGTTCCTGCGAATTCCCAGATGCCCCATCAATACGGTGGTTTGGGTTAAGTCTTTCTGAATCAGCTCGGTTTTTCTCGGCTGAGAAACCGGCTTTGGAACAGATGCGGTTTTTGGGGCACCTTTGGAACGATCTCCCCATTTCGCAAAGTATTTCTCGACTAGCCGAACGGCCTCTTTTTCGGTGACATCTCCGACAATTGAGAAAAAACTGCCTTTTGGAAGATAGCGTGTCTGATAGAAAGAAATTAGATCGGCTTGGGTCATTTGCGTGACCGTCTCTTCCGTTCCGATGACCGGATTGGCATAAGGATGACTTCCAAAAACGATTTTATTGAAGGCGCGGTCGGCAATCACGCCAGGGCTGTCTTTTTCAGAATGAATGGAGCCCAGCACCAGCTGGCGCACCCGTTCAAATTCTTTCGTTTCAAACGACGGGTAAAGCACAATATCGGAAAGGAGATTGAACCCTTTTTCGATGTCTTTTTTCAAAACCCGCAGTGAGACGGCTGTGGATTCCAAATCGGCAGAGGCACCGAGTCCTGCTCCGATGTAATCCACTTCTTCGGAAATTTGTTTAGAGGTTCGGTTTTTTGTTCCCTCATCCAGCAAAGAAGCGGTCATGCTCGCCACGCCAGAACGACCGGTCGGATCATGAATGGAGCCGACGGGCATCAAAAGCTCGACGCTCACAATCGGCAGGGTATGATGCTCAATGATGAAAAGGGTGATCCCGTTTTTCAACGCGATTTGTTTCGGTTTGATTCCGGCCACCGCGGAAGGTTCGCTCATCCCTAAAAAAAGGAGGGTCAATAGCAAAATCGTAAAACGCATGGTTACTCCTTATTGGGCGAATCATCCTTTGCCGTAGACTGCGGCGGAGCGTCCGCTCCGGGTTGGGGGATTAAAATCCCAACCGATTTTTGATCGTTAATCAAGTATGTCTGCGCAACCTTTTGGATTTGATCGGCCGTGACCTGACGGATATGGCTTAGGTAAGAGACAAGATAGTCGTACCCTGCGCCAACGGTTTCTGCGCGTCCAATCTGCATTGCCCGATTAAAGTTGGAGTCGGTGCCAAAAAGATAGGCCGCCTCCAACTGGTTTTTCACCTTGGTCAATTCGGTTTCAGTTACTTTTTCCGTTTGGAGACGTTTGATCTCGGCATTCAATGCCGCTTCGACGGCTTCTGTCGTGATCCCGGGTCGAGGCGTTCCGTAAAAATAAAAAAGATCGGGATCGATGGTTAAATCTTCATACGAGCCGCCCGCGTCTAACGCCAACTGTTGCTTATAAACCAGCTCCTGATAAAGCCGGCTGCTTTTTCCGGAAGAAAGAATACTGGCCAAAACCGCCAGGGCGTATGTATCAGGATGCATAAAGTTTGGGGTATGAAATCCGATAAAAATAAAAGGCAGTTGCGCCTCCTTTTTAACAAAGATGCGGCGTTCTCCGATTTGAGGCGGCTCTTGCGGGACACGCTCTTTTACCAAGGTGCCATTTGGAAGATTCTCAAAGGCGGCAGTCACTTTGGCAAGCAGCACATCGGATTGGAAATCACCCACAATCACCAGGGTGGCATTGTTCGGTTGATAATATTTTTTGTAGTGTTGATAGGCGTCGTCGCGTGTGATTGCATTCAGATCGTCCATCCATCCGATCACCGGGTTATGATAAGGATGCACCATAAAAGCGGTGGCATGCAGCGTCTCGACTAAAAAGGAATAGGGATCATCATCGGTGCGAGAGCGGCGTTCCTCTTTGACCACCTCGCGTTCCAATCCAAACTCGGTGGGATCAATCAGCAGGTTTTGCATCCGGTCGGATTCCAGTTCCAACGAGAGGTCAATGCGATCGGAAGAAAAATTTTCAAAGTAAGCGGTATAATCGTTGCCGGTAAAGGCATTTTCAGTGCCACCATTTTTAGCGACAATCCGAGAGAATTCTCCTTTTCCGTGTAGCGTTGTCCCCTTAAACATCATGTGTTCCAAAAGGTGGGAGAGGCCAGTTTTTCCGATCACCTCGTTTCGTGCGCCGACCTTGTACCAGATTTGGAACGTCACGACGGGGGCTTTATTTTCCTCAACCAATATCACGGAGAGTCCGTTTTTCAGGACAGATCGGCTGACCTTTGATTTCGCGTTTGCTGTGCCAATCAGGAGAAAGAATAAAAGCAGCGTGAAAATAGGGATGAAATAACCGTTCGATTTTTTTTGGAATGACATGATGCGTGCGAAATGTAATCCGATTGGTGATGGTCGTCCGTAAAGTTTTTGTATCGTAACAGAGGGTGAAAAAGGCTGTCAAGGCAGATGTGGTGGTC
>JBBTIN010000001.1:0-11172 GCA_038059935.1 Nitrospirota bacterium | reverse complement strand
AATGCCCCAAACCCGACAGGGCAGGGCCACACACTTTTCTATCTCTGTTCTTGGGCTATACCGCGGGTTTGACTCGCTCTGTTTTTTTTGATAGAATCTGCCCCCTTATGGCAAAGAAAATTGTAAAAGCAAAGGGCTCCCCCGTGGCAATTAAAAAAGCCAAGACCGTTAAAAAAGTGGCAAAGGCCACTGTAAAGCCAGTAGTAAAGGCAACTGTAAAGGCGCCAGTAAAGGTCGTTGCAAAGCCAGTAGCAAAGGTAAAAACAAAGGTAATTCCAAAAACAGTTTTGAAAGGGAAAACAAGTCTTCCCCTTAAAAAGACGTCCAAAATAACAAAAAATACAACTCAGAAAGTGATACCCTTGCCAAAAGTAGCCGGAAAAAAAACAGTAGTAAAATCGGAAATGCCCGTTATGGATCCCCGGTATCAAGAAATTAAAAAGATGCTCGAGCAGCAAAAAAAGGCATTACTCGTTGAGGCGGGGGCAACACTGGAAAGCACATTAATTCCGGTCAGCGAGGGATTCCCCGATTGGACTGATCAGGCTTCAGTAGAAGTGGATCAAAATTGTGTCTTGCGGCTTCGTGAGCGGGAACAGCATCTCCTGAATAAAATTGAAGATGCGATTGAAAGAATTAACGGAGATACGTTTGGTATTTGCGAGGTTTGCAATGAACCGATTTCGATCAAACGGTTGAAGGCGCGCCCTGTCACCACGCTTTGTATCGAGTGTAAAACCCGTCAAGAAGTCGAAGAGAAAATGCGACAGTAACTTCTCTTGTTGTTTCCCGTAGGGGCGGTTGCAACGTGCCCCTACATCCCCTAATAATAAAAGCCGATCGAATTATTCTGCCCCCCGGCCTTAAAATTGCGTCTTGAAGTCGAGAAACGCTTTCTTGATCTCGTCAAGTTCTTTACGGAGCATCTTAACTTCTGCTTCTAGTTTCAAAAAATCTTCCCGATCTACAAACCGATCATAAATAGATGCGCCAGAAGAAACAGTTGTCACCGTTACTTTTTCTTCTTCTTTTATAACGGGAATTCCACAGAGAAGGTGCGCGTAGCGAGGCTCTTTCTTTCCGGCCTGACGCGGCAACAGCGTCACATAGCCCCATTCCTCCAGCGTTTTCAGCGTTGCCAGTACGGCTTCAAAATTTTCAGTCGGGTGAATTCGTTCCGAGCGTGTTCGAAGCTCTCCGGTGGTTTGCGGCCCTCTTAACATCAGTTCACAGATAATAGCGGCTTCGGGTGGCATAAAACGGGCCTTCTTGAGAAACATTTCTGAAAATTTTGGAACACGGGAAAGATTATCTTGATCCACCAACCCCTTTTCTTTGAGTTTGTCTAGCACAAGCGAGACCGTTTCCTCTTCGTAAGAAACCACCGGGTCTCTATTGGAAGTTTGGTTACAGGCATTTTTTAGGGCATTGAGTGAGAGCGGATAATAATCGGGCGTTGTAAACTCTTTCTCGATGAGCGCTCCCAACACCCGCGCCTCCTCTTCAGTCAAAATAAAATCCATTTCAGTAATCCTATTTATTTAGAGATGGCAGATAATTTCTTTTGAATCATTGCTGCCCCCTTCTCCCCGGAGAGCAACATCGCGCCAAAGGCCGGGCCCATCCGCGGCGTGCCATAAACAGCCGCCACCGAAAGCCCCACCACAAAAAGATTCGGATAGACCTCGCCGGTTTTTTTCATTACCGTCTCTTCGGAACGATCCACCCACATCGCCCCATTGCCCGGCACCGGCTGGTGAAGCCCCCTTTTAGCCAAAAGCGCGACAGTAATCGCATCATGACCCGTTGCATCCACGACAATTTTCGACTCCAGTGCGATGGGGTCAATATGCGCGGCATCATGTCCCATGACCTCCAACGGATGCCAATTAACGACCACGCCTTCCAATCGGGCATCATCGCCGCGCACCACAAGATCCACCACCTGCGTATTATTCAGCACTTTCACGCCTGCATCAAAGGCCGACCCAATGATCTTGGCGGTGGCATGAGGTGGATCAACAATATACATATCGTCCGATATCTTCTTGCAGGGGACACCGATCTTTAATAAAATCTCTTGTGCGGGATGTGCGATGGCGGCCTTGTTCATTAAATAGCCGCCGTTCCAGAACCCGCCGCCTAAGTGGTTCAACTGTTCAATCACAACGACTTTATACCCAGATGCGGCCAGTGTCTTTCCGCAAATCATCCCCGCGGGGCCTGACCCCACGATGATAACGTCCGATTCAATCAGTTGATCAAATTCTTTGAAGTATTCCCGCGCGATCGTTCGGGTAATGTCTGCTTCGCGTAAGGGTCTAATTTCTCGTTCTTTCATGTTGTCTGCCCTAGTCGGCCACAGAGGGCCGCCCCTACATTATTGATACAATTCCGCGCCCTCATTTTTAAACGCTTCCGATTTTTCCATCATCCCCAATTCCAACGCCGCCTGCTCGTCAATCGCGTTCTTCTCCGCGTACTCACGCACCTCTTCGGTAATCTTCATCGAGCAAAACTTCGGGCCACACATTGAACAAAAATGGGCGACCTTGGCACCTTCCGCCGGCAAGGTTTCATCGTGATAGGCACGCGCCGTTTCCGGATCAAGCGATAAATTAAATTGATCCTCCCATCGAAATTCAAATCGCGCCTTCGATAACGCATTATCACGCGCCTGCGCACCGGGATGCCCCTTCGCCAAATCAGCCGCGTGCGCCGCAATCTTATAAGTAATCACACCGGTCTTCACATCATTCCGATCGGGTAGACCCAAATGCTCTTTGGGGGTCACATAACAAAGCATGGCACAGCCAAACCAGCCAATCATCGCCGCGCCAATCCCCGATGTAATATGGTCATACCCGGGTGCGATATCTGTGGTGAGCGGGCCTAATGTATAAAACGGCGCCTCGAAACATTCGGTCAACTGCTTTTCCATGTTGACTTTAATCAGATGCATCGGGACATGCCCTGGGCCTTCAATCATCGTCTGCACATCGTGCCGCCATGCGATCTTCGTCAGTTCCCCAAGCGTTTCCAACTCACCAAACTGGGCGGCGTCGTTTGCATCGGCAATGGCGCCCGGACGAAGTCCGTCCCCCAAACTAAACGAGACATCATAAGCCTTCATGATCTCGCAGATATCTTCAAAGTGGGTGTAGAGAAAATTTTCTTTGTGATGCGCGAGACACCACTTGGCTAAAATAGCCCCGCCGCGCGAGACAATGCCCGCAACGCGCTTGGCCGTCATTGGCACATAACGAAGTAACACCCCCGCATGAATCGTGAAATAATCCACGCCTTGTTCCGCCTGCTCAATCAACGTATCGCGATACAATTCCCATGTGAGGTCTTCGACAATCCCGCCCGTTTTCTCCAATGCCTGATAGATCGGCACGGTGCCGATTGGCACGGGAGAATTGCGCAAAATCCATTCCCGCGTTTCGTGAATATTTTTGCCGGTGGACAAATCCATCACGGTATCCGCGCCCCAGCGCGTAGACCAGATCATCTTCTCCACCTCTTCGGCAATCGAAGACGTGACCGCAGAATTGCCAATATTAGAATTAATCTTCACGAGAAAGTTACGGCCGATAATCATGGGTTCTGATTCAGGATGATTGATGTTCGCCGGAATAATCGCCCGGCCGCGCGCCACTTCGTCGCGCACAAATTCCGGCGTAATGACCGACGGAATCGCCGCCCCAAAACTTTGCCCCCGATGTTGCGTAAAGAGTTCTTTGGGGAGCGTCCCTTGCGAATTGTCACGCACCGATTCAATGACCTGATTTTCCCGAATCGCAATATATTCCATTTCCGGCGTGATGATCCCCTTTTTGGCGTAATGCATCTGGCTCACATTCATGCCGGATTTGGCGCGTAACGGCTGGTGTTTGTTTGGAAATCGAATATCGGAAAGCTCTGGATTGTTGGCCTGTCGTCGTCCATATTCAGATGAAATATCCAAAAGCTTTTCCACATCGTTGCGGTCTAAAATCCAGCTTCGACGAATCGGGGAAAGCCCTTTTTTAATATCAATCGTAATCGCCGGATCGGTATAAGGCCCGGTGGTGTCGTAGACCAAAATCGGCGGATTCTCCGTGATTCCTTTCGCATGATGTGTCGGGGTTTGCGCAATCTCTCTCACCGGAACCCCCCAGCGGGGGGAGGCAGATGGACCGCTTCCGTTGGTCGCGGTAAGAGAGCGAGAGCCATCGCGTCCCACATATACCTTTCGGGAAGCCGGCAATGGTTTCGTCGTTAATAGGGTTTGATCAATCTCATTGATGGAAATACTGTTCATACGCTCTTCCTCCTAGAAATAAAAAAGGCTGCAGCCTAAAAAAAGGTGCAGCCTTAAGGGCACCTCTAAAAACCGTCACGAGCAGTCAGAATGCAAGGCCGCACGGCGCACAGGAACCGGAGTGTACTTACTGTACATGAGGATTCCGAGCACCGCGCAACGCAGCAGTCTGACCGCGCAGTAGGTTTTTAGAGGTGCCCCCCGTTTCCCTTCGCTGGCATGACCCAGATCAGGTTCAAAGGGTTGTCAGGGATTGTTACATAACACCCCAACTCTCAGCCGGCTGGCACCCCAAAACTTTTGTGATTGTTTCATATTGTGTTAATGGGGTCAATCTCAATTTTCAGCCTTGTGATCACAAAAATAAAAATGATTCTCATGGCTTTTGCCTTTTTTAAGGATGCCCTTCTGGGGTGTCTGCAGAAATATGTATCGTGCGATACTTGTTTTCACCGCCATAGACCGCAAAAGTTTTTTTACCTTGACTCACATGATAAACAGCCCAGGCATTGGGTTCGTCATTGTAAAAGGCGTTGGGATCCGTTCCCGACACATTCAGATAGTTAGGCTCAAAAAGGCCTGCATCTAAAACCTCTCCCACCAGAGCGTCGGTTATAAACCCTTCTCCCTTCAGGACGATCTGCGATAATAAATTTAATATTTCCTCAGTATTTGTCCGTATGAGCGGTTCCATCTTCTTCCCTTCGTCACCCCAAAATTTTTGCTATTGTTTCATACTGCGTTAATGAAGGGCAATCTAAACTTTCTGCCCAGAAGCAAGTTGATTTTCCTTATCTTCTCTGTCATATTGGACGAGCCTTTTTAATAGCATTTACGCAACAAATAAACACCAGATGAGGGCGTATACTCGGTAAAACAGGGAATCCATCATGTCCACGTTAACGCATCATGTTCAATATACCTACGAGGATTTTCTTCTTTTTCCAGACGACGGAAAACGCCATGAGATCATTGATGGAGAACACTATATGTCCCCTTCGCCGCTGACAAAACATCAAAGAATATCCATGAATCTGTCGGTTGCTTTTAGTATTTTCTTAAAAAAAAATAAAATCGGGGAAGTCTTTCATGCACCATACGATGTCATCTTCTCCGATACTAATATCGTTGAGCCGGATATTTTGTTTGTCTCTGCAGAACGCGCGATGATTGTCACAGAAAAAAACATACAGGGCGCGCCGGATCTCGTTATTGAAATTCTCTCTCCATCCACCCGCAAGACGGACGAGATCACCAAACGCAAATTATACGAACACTACGGCGTGGGCGAATACTGGGTTGTTGATCCGGAATTAGAAACCGTTAAGATTTATCGGCGAGTCAACGACCCGCAGGGGTCGCACCCCTCGCAGGGGACGCTCTCCCGCTACGAACGATTTGCCGAATTATCGAGGGAGACGAACGATTCACTTTCTACAGCGTACTTGCCTTCATGGACAATGTCACTATCAGAGATTTTTGAATAAGGTTTAATAATGGCACGCAACCAACTCGCAGGGGTCGCACCCCAAAAAACAACTCGCGGGGGACGCTCCCCCCAAAAGAAAATAGCCCCTATTAAAAAGGCCGCTAAATTGACATCCGCTGCGCCGACATTCCAACAACTGATTTTGAAGTTGCATCAGTTTTGGGCCAATCAGGGCTGTCTGATTCTGCAATCTTATGACAACGAAATGGGAGCGGGCACGTTTCATCCGGCCACATTTTTAGGGGCGCTTGGCCCGAAGCCCTGGTCAGCCGCTTTTGTGCAGGCCTGTCGCAGACCGACCGACGGACGCTACGGCGAAAATCCCAATCGGCTCGCGCATTACTATCAATACCAAGTGATTATCAAACCGGCACCGCATAATATTCAAGAACTCTATTTGAAAAGTCTCGCAGATCTTGGGATTGATCTGCCTTCGCACGATATCCGATTTATGCACGATGATTGGGAGTCTCCCACGTTAGGCGCATGGGGGCTGGGCTGGGAGGTGCAGCTCGACGGGATGGAGGTGACGCAGTTCACCTATTTTCAAGAAATCGGCGGAATTGCACTCGATCCCACCTCTGTAGAAATTACTTACGGACTGGAGCGCGTGGCAATGTATCTTCAAGGCGTGGACAATCTCTTTGCCCTGAAATGGAATGACGCATTGCAATACGGCGATGTCCATCATCAATCGGAGGTTGAAGGATCCTATCACAATTTCAAAGAGGCCGATGTCCTGTTATTAAAACAGCGATTTTTATTTGCCGAACAAGAATGCGGATCCCTCATTTCGAAGGGATTGGTTCGGCCTGCTTACGATTATTGCATTAAAAGTTCGCATATATTTAACTTGTTGGACGCGCGTGGCGCGATTGCCGTTGCAGAGCGAACCTCCTATATTGCGCGTATCAGACACCTCGCTCGACTTTGCGCCGAGACCCATATTGTGGCTACGGCCACTCCGAGCCCCCCAGCGGGGGGAGGCAGGACGACTGCTCCGCAGTCTATCCCCGCTCCCGTTGGTCGTGGGGAATAGGAATACGATTACACATCATGAACGATTTATTCAAAAAAAAGATATGCCTTCCATAAAACGATCAATCACTTCTGAACTTTTTATTGAAATTGGCGTTGAAGAAATGCCGTCCGGCGTGATCGCCCAAACATTGGCTGCGCTTCGCGAAAACGCGGAACGGTTAACGAAAGAGGCGGCGCTTTCGCATGCTCCCTTTGAAGTGTTTGGAACCCCAAGACGGCTGATTCTTTATACGCCGAGCCTTTCCGAAAAACAGGAAGACCGCATCGAGACGCTGATGGGCCCTCCGAAAAAAATTTCGTTCGATGCAGAGGGGAACCCGACACCCGCCGCAATTGGTTTTGCAAAGCTTCATAATATTCCCGTTTCCAAACTTTCTGTTGTTCAAACGGAAAAAGGGGAATATCTCTCGGTGGAGAAAAAAACAATAGGGAAGCCAACATCGGCCATACTCAAGGATTTGATTCCTGAAATCATTGCGTCGTTGCGTTTTCCAAAGGCCATGCGGTGGAACGGGACGATCTCTTTTATCCGCCCTATTCGATGGATGGTCGCGCTTTACAATCTCAAAACCGTTTCGTATTCCTTTGCAGCCGTGAAGTCGGGAAATCGTTCTTTTGGCCATCGGCTTTTAGCGCCAGAGTCTTTTTTAGTGACTACTTTTGCCTCCTACAAAAAGGAGATTCGAAAACGTTTTGTGATCATTGACCCGAACGAACGGCACAGTAAGATTAAGCAGGGGATTAACGATATTGTGAAAAAAGTTTCCGGTATTGTGGAGGAGGATGACGCGCTGTTGTGGAAGGCCGCCTACTCCACGGAGTACCCGGAGGTCATTTGCGGCACATTTGATAAGGGATTTCTCACGATTCCCAAAGAGATTATCGCGACTGCCATGAAAGAGCATCAAGGCTATTTCCCGGTCAGCGAGAAAAAGGAGACCCAAAATGCACTGCCTCATTTTATTGCGGTCATCAATAATAAGGATAAAAAAGGGATTATTCAAAAGGGGTGTGAACGGGTTTTAAGGGCGCGACTGTCCGATGCCCGATTTTGTTTCGAAGAAGATTGTAAGTTAACACTGGAAAAGCGAGTCCCCGCGTTGAAGGGCGTCTCGTTTCAGAACAAGTTGGGCACCCTTTATGATAAGACGGAGCGAATCGTCGCGGTCTCCAAATGGATCGCGCAAAAAATAGAGGCGGTTACCCCGGCCATATCCCAGCAGGGCAAAGGGGGGATATTAGAAGAGGTCAGACAGATTGCCCCGCTTTGTAAGGCCGATCTGATTACCGGCGTTGTGCGGGAATTTCCATCATTGCAGGGGGTGATGGGTCGAGTTCTAATGAGTCGGCATTCCGAATCGGAGGAGACGGCCTCTCATCTAAATGCCGATGCGATTGAGGAACATTATCAGCCCCGTTTTTCGGGTGACGCTTTGCCTAAGCGTTTGTTGGGGCAAATCCTTTCCGTCTCGGATAAAATTGATACGATTGTCGGCTGTTTTGGAATTGGGATGATCCCGACTGGCTCCGAAGACCCGTACGCCCTTCGGAGACAGGGGTTGGGATTGATTCAGATTTTAAGTAGCAACCGGACTTTCCGTCCCTTTTTCCTGCCGGATCTGGTTTTAGAATCGGTGCGCCATTACGAAAATCAGAAGATTTCCTTTAAGACGAATCCGACATTGGATGTTTCGCAATTCTTAAAATTGCGAATGGTTTCTTATTTACAATTGGGAGGGGCGCGACACGATATTGTCAATACGGTTTTAACAAATAAGACGCTGATCCCATTTCCACCTTGCGATATTTTCGCCATGGCAGAGGCGCTTTCTGCGTTTTGTACGAAGCCGCTTTTTAATCCGCTGATCACTTGTTATAAACGGGCAGCGCGGATTTTGGTATCGGGTTTGAACGTAAAGGTCAATCCGGCTTTGTTCAAGGAGAAGGTAGAAGGCACCTTGTGGCGTTCTATATTAGAAGCCGTAAAAGAGGTGGACATTCGCTATGAACGGCCTAATTTTAATGGGGTTTTGGAGGCATTGGCCACGTTGTATGTGCCGTTGAATCAGTTTTTTTCCGACGTGTTGGTCATGGATCCTTCCGAGGAGATCAGAAAAAACAGGATGGCGTTATTGCGTGTGGTGGTCAATCTTTTCGATCGCTTTGGCGACTTCTCAAAGATTCAAGAGGCAGGGGAAGCAAATAAATAAGGGAGAGTAACAGATGCAATTGGCGACTCGTCCGAAAGCTCGTGAGATTATTCTTACCTATGATGATTAGGGTCGCAGGCCTTGCCGTTTATCTAACGATACAATAAGACGTAACATGTACAAACCTGGCCGTGTCATCTTTTTTGGCTTGATCTTGTTTGGCCTGCTCCCCCGCGCATTTCTTGCAAATGCCTGCTCCCCCGCGCAGCCCCCTCCTCCCCCGTCGGGAGTTTCTTGTAGTGACAGACAGGTTGACGCCATCCTTGAAAATTTTGATACACCACTGGATGTCTGTTGCACAGCCGACCCCAGTATCCCAGCTCCCACCGTGACGACGATCCCCGGTTGTAACGGCAATGCAATGGCGGTTTCCTATGACCTCAACTTGGTCGCCCCCGTTGGAAGCGCCAATGCGGGACAAAGTTGGATTGTTCTAACACGCACCTTCTCGCCCAAAGATCTGACACCGTACACACATCTCCGATTGGTGATACGGGGAAGCAATCTCAAGAGCCACCAGCATATTGAGGTGAAGCTTTGGGACGGGAGTCAATTGTTCACGGCCTCTTTGAAAAGCATCACCGATCTGCCGGTCTGGCGGGCGATCTATCTTGATCTTCGGGAATTTTCTGGAAACACCCCTATCAATCTGGCTAATATTACCCGGCTGGAAATCGGCCTTGTTCGATGTACCCCCACTCCCACCGATCCGGCCTGTGAGGTGTTTGATAATCCCCAAGCGGGCGGGCCTCCGCAAGAGTATACAGGTACGGTCTATTTGGACGAATTATCCGCCGTAGACTTAAAGCCCAATGCGAAGCATCGGTTGGAAACAAGGCCATTTGAGGGCGTTTCCTCCGACCCGACCATTCGCAAAAAATCCGCAGAGGCACTGTTAAAACAGATCATTTCATCAGATCCTGCACAGCATTTATTGCCGGCATGGTTTCCAGAAAGCAACCCCAATCTCAATAGTTACGCACAAGCCGAAGCATTACTGGTGTTTGTTGAGGAATATAACCAAACGGGAGATATTCGATTTCGCGATGCCGCAAACGCGCTGGCGCAAAAAATGATCACGCTGCAGATTCCATCCGGAAAGCCCCAATCCGGGGCGTGGTACACGGCATACTCTATACAAGGTGCTGTAGTGGGACATGACAGCTGCAATGGAAATGAAACGATGGTTTCCGAGATTGACAGATGCGAATGGGTGGGCAATACCGGCTGGATGTTAATTGCGCTGAATCATCTTCGGCAAAGCGGTTTCTATCCCAATGCAATGATGCTCAATAACGCAATCCAATCCGGCGGAACATGGCTAGTCGGACAGATTGGCCGCGAGCCACCTTATTCGAACATTATTTCAATTGGCACCGAAGGAAACATATCGGCCTATTTTGGTCTGTTGGCCGCCGAGAAAAAAGATGCGGCTAAAAATCTGGGAGACGCCATTTTTGCGCGTGCGTGGGATCCGATTCTGCATCGTCTTAAGACGGGGGCAAGCCCAACCGATTTTATGACGGCGATTGATGTCAGTGGCAGTTGGGGGGTCTCTTTTCTTCGGGCCATTGGACGAACAAAGGAGGCACAGGAATCACAAAGTTATGCTGCCTCCATCCTGCGTGTCCGTTCATTTAACAACGCCATTTTTGGATATGGCGATATTGCAGGCCCTTATACGCCAACCGTTGAGTTTGGCGCACAGGCTGCGGCAGCCGGTATCCATGGTGCCGACTTTGTGATGCGGCAGATCGCGACACTGCAACGTCCTGACGATGGGCAATATCCGGGGGCGTTTCCGGGTTCGGCCGATGCTTGGTATGGCGGACCATTACTGCCATGGAATACAACGATGGCCGGGGTCTCCCCCACCGCATGGGTTTATTTCGCCCATACACGAGACCCGCTGTTAGCGATGGCTAATCTGAGTAATGACCCGCCATACTCACAGGAACGCGACGGCTGCAAGGGGCTTCACGGGCCGCTTCAGGCGTGCTTTATCGCGACGGCAGCTTATGGAAGTTATTTAGACCCACATGTGCAAGTCTTAAGAAATTTTAGGGATCGCCATCTACTGACTAATCGGCCCGGCCAAATCTTTGTCCATTTTTACTATCAGTATT